>CALQCV020000016.1 GCA_943329165.2 Candidatus Nitrotoga sp. CP45
ACGCGATGCATTTTTTATTTAGAAAAAATATCTCAAGCGAGCTTGGCTGCAGGAGGATTACTCCGTGATCCTGAATCTGGGCTCTATCACAAATAAATCCTATCTCGTTTTCAACGCGACGCATTTTTTATTTGAAAAAATATCTCAAGCGAGCTTGGCTACAGTAGGATTACTCTGTGATCCTGAGTCTGGGCTCTATCACAAGTAAATCCTATCTCGTTTTCAACGCGATGCATTTTTTATTTGAAAAAAATATCTCAAGCGAGCTTGGCTATTTTTTTCAAATAAAAAATCCTTTCTGTTATCACAGAAAGGATTTACTAGTCGGGGTGGCAGGATTCGAACCTGCGGCCTCCTGCTCCCAAAGCAGGCGCGATAACCGGGCTACGCTACACCCCGAAGGCGAATGCAAATATAGAATTATAAATCAGTAAACAAAAGCTTTTTATTTTTTTTCATATATATGCATTACATCAAATTACCCACTTTTTCTTTTCTCCTGCATCTTTTCTCTATTTTCTATTTTCTATTTTCTTTTCTCTAAAAACTTCCGATATAATTTCTATTTTTGTTGAAACTAAAACTACACAACTACATATGCTAATTATTGGAATTGCTGGAGGTACCGGAAGTGGAAAAACAACTGTTGTCCAACAGATTATTAATGAATTACCCGAAACCGAAGTCGGTGTCATCTCCCAAGACTCTTATTACAAAGAAAACAATAACCTAAGTTTTGAGGAAAGAGCGCTAATCAATTTTGATCATCCCCGAGCTATTGACTTTGAATTATTAGTAAAACATCTTACTGCATTAAAAAAAGGGGAAATCATAGAACAGCCAGTCTATTCATTCGTAACACACAATCGCACAGACGACAGCATTATCACACATCCGCGAAAAGTAATGATTGTGGAAGGCATCTTGATTTTGGCCAACCCAGAACTAAGAGAAATGTTTGATGTCAAAATATTTGTCCATGCCGATTCTGATGAACGTTTGATTCGTCGTTTAAAAAGAGATATTGCCGAGCGTGGTCGTGATATGGAAGAAGTTTTAAATCGTTACCAAACAACTTTGAAACCAATGCACCAGCAGTTTATTGAACCAACTAAAGGATTCGCGGATATTATTATTCCAAATGATAAATACAATACCGTGGCTATCGATGTGGTAAGAGCCGTTATCAACCAAAGAATTACCTAATCTATGAGTTACTTTAAAAATCTAACGAATACCTATCCTCTTTTGAAAATTCTCGGAAACAGATATGTTATTGTGTTGGCTTTTTTTACCGTTTGGATGCTGTTTCTAGACAATACTTCCTATTTGGAACACCGCATTCTAAACAAGCAACTGAACGAACTCGAAGACAATAAAAAATACTATCAAGACGAAATCAGAAAGGATAGCGAAAATATCAAACAGCTGAAAAATCCGGACCAAATAGAAAAATACGCCCGCGAAAAATACTATATGAAACGCGACAGCGAAGATATCTATATCATCGAATTTGAAGGCGATTCTATAAAGGACGAAAAAACAGATTCAAAATCTTTATAAGTAAATCATGGCTGAAAATTTATTTGATGCTTTCGAACCCGTTTCCTCCAAACAATGGAAACAACAAATTCAGTACGAACTAAAAGGTGCCGATTATAACAACACTTTGGTTTGGGAAAGCCCAGAAGGTATTAAGGTAAGACCATTTTATCACGATGATGAAACAGACGTAAAGTTAACTTTAAAAGAAAATACCAAGCCTTTTGAAATTCTGCAAAACATCTACGTTCACGATGTAGCCTTATCTAATAAAAGAGCTTTAGATACGTTAAACCGCGGTGCAGAAAGCATTCGTTTTACCATTGAAAATGAAAACGTTGACCTTTCTTACTTAATGCAGAATTTACCTTTACAAAATATAGCTTATTTTTTTTATTTGCCTTTCCTTTCAATCGATTTCGTAAACAAAATCAACGAATTTGCCGCTAAAACCAATGCAAAGTGTTTTATTCAACTTGATCCAATTGGCAAACTAACTACAGACGGAAATTGGTTTGAAAACGGCGATAAAGACTTTGAAAAGCTGAATGTAATTAGTAGCAAAACATCTGTTCCTTTCATAACTATTCAATCAGGTCCGTACCAAAACGCAGGGGCTAATATGGTGCAGCAACTGGCATATACTTTAGCTCACGTCAACGAATATTTCAACCGAATCAAAAGCATCAACCAACCTATTACGATCGAAATAGCTATTGGTACTAATTACTTTTTTGAGATTGCTAAAGTACGAGCGCTTCGTTTATTATTCAGCACCTTGGCAGCCGAATACAATCACACGTTGGATTGCCATATCATTGCCACACCCACAAAACGCAACAAAACTTTATACGATTACAATGTAAATATGCTGCGTACCACAACCGAATGCATGAGTGCTATTTTAGGCGGTGCCGATGCCGTAGCAAATCTTCCTTACGATAGTTTGTACCACAAAGACAACGAATTTGGCGACCGAATTGCGCGTAATCAATTATTGATTTTAAAATACGAAAGCTATTTTGATAAAGTGAATAATCCTTCTGATGGAGCCTATTATATAGAAAGTCTTACCGAACAACTAGCCGAAAAAGCATTGTTATTGTTCAAGGAAATTGAAGAAAAAGGCGGTTTCATTACCCAACTTATCGAAGGTAACATCCAAAAGAAAATTAGTGAAAGTGCTGCCAAAGAACAGGAACTGTTTGACGCTGGAAAAGAAGTCTTATTGGGAACTAACAAATATCCAAACAAGAACGACAAAATGAAACACGATTTGGAGTTGTTCCCTTTCCTAAAACAAAAACCACGCAAAACGCTAATCACACCAATTATCGAAAAACGTTTGGCTGAAAAGTTAGAACAGGAACGTTTAGCAACAGAAGAATAATAACATGAACAAAATAATAGTATTTGCTTTGCTTTTGAGTGCACCATTTATTGGAGCTCAAAATAAAATTTCTCTCACAGAACGAGAAGTTCAAAACGATACCCTTATTTACAACACGACTGGTCTCGAAGTCCAACCAGAATTTCCGGGTGGAATAGAAAAATTTTACGAAATTTTCTATTCCAATTTCAATGTGCCTGAGCAAGGTATAAAAGGCAAGATAGCCGCGATGTTTGTAATTGAAAAGGACGGTTCTTTATCGCGTATCAAAGTGCTTCGCCCGCTTGATGTAGAAATACAAAAAGAAATTGCACAGGTGTTGAATATAACTCCTAAATGGAGTCCTGGCAGGCAAAATAGAAAAATAGTTAGAACGTTATTTGCAATACAGCTTCCATTTGATTACACCAAGAAAAAAGAGCCTAGAAAAAAATAAACATGTCTAGAAAAAACATCCAGCATATAAAATTAGGGAATAGGCAGAAGGGAGAAGGGAAAAGTTTGACCACAGACAACCGACAACCAACAACCGACAACTTCCATACTGCCGAAGGCATCGAGTTAAAACCAACCTATTCCCAACAGGATATCGAGAACCTTGAACATATAGGTTTCGGAGCAGGCTTTGTTCCTAATCTTCGCGGTCCTTATGCAACGATGTATGTGCGTCGCCCATGGACAATCCGTCAATATGCAGGTTTCTCTACAGCTGAGGAAAGTAATGCCTTCTATCGCCGTAATCTGGCTGCAGGACAAAAAGGATTATCGGTTGCTTTTGATTTGGCAACACATCGTGGTTACGATTCCGATCACGAACGCGTAGTGGGTGATGTCGGAAAAGCAGGAGTGGCTATCGATAGTGTTGAAGATATGAAAGTCTTATTCGACCAAATTCCGTTAGATGAAATGTCAGTTTCTATGACCATGAACGGTGCCGTTTTACCCATCATGGCATTCTATATCGTCGCTGCCGAAGAACAAGGTGTGGCTGTCGACAAACTTTCGGGAACCATACAAAATGATATCCTAAAAGAGTTTATGGTGCGTAATACCTATATCTATCCACCAACGCCATCGATGAAAATCATTGCTGACATTTTTGAATATACCAGCAAAAAGATGCCAAAGTTCAACTCGATTTCTATTTCGGGTTACCACATGCAGGAAGCTGGAGCTACGGCTGATATTGAATTAGCCTATACTTTAGCAGACGGTTTAGAATACATTCGAACTGGTTTAGCCACAGGCATGAAAATAGATGAGTTCGCTCCTCGCCTTTCGTTCTTTTGGGCTATCGGTATGAATCATTTTATGGAAATCGCAAAGATGCGTGCGGGAAGAATGTTATGGGCCAAACTCTTAAAACAGTTCAATCCGAAAGACGGAAAATCATTAGCGTTGCGCACACATTGCCAAACTTCGGGTTGGAGTTTAACCGAGCAAGATCCTTTTAATAACGTAGCACGAACTGCCATCGAAGCAGCTGCAGCAGCCTTCGGCGGAACACAGTCTTTACACACCAATGCCTTGGACGAAGCTATTGCGTTGCCGACGGATTTCTCGGCTCGTATTGCAAGAAATACGCAAATATTTTTACAAGAAGAAACCAAAATTTGCAAGACAGTTGACCCTTGGGCCGGCAGTTATTATGTAGAAAGCCTAACGGCAGAAATCACCGAAAAAGCCTGGGCATTAATACAAGAAGTTGAAGAACTAGGTGGCATGACAAAAGCCATCGAAGCCGGAATCCCGAAACTGCGTATCGAAGAAGCCGCTGCACGCAAACAAGCACGCATAGACAGTTCACAGGATATTATTGTGGGTGTGAATAAATACCGTTTAGACAAAGAAGATCCGTTGCATATTTTAGATGTCGATAACCAAATGGTGCGCAAACAACAAATCGAGCAATTACAAAACATAAAAGCCATACGTGACAACGATAAGGTAAAAGCGAGCTTGTCAAAATTAACCGAAGCAGCTAAGAACGCATTTACGGAGAATACAGGAGATTCCCGCCTACGCGGGAATGACAATAGCGGTAATAACAATAATTTATTATCTTTAGCCATAGAAGCAGCCCGAAACCGAGCGACATTAGGTGAAATCAGTGACGCACTAGAAGTGGTTTTTGGACGCTATAAAGCACAAATCAGATCATTCAGCGGCGTGTATAGCAAGGAAATAAAAAACGACGAGAGCTTTGAAAAAGCCAAACAATTAGCCGACGCTTTCGCTTTGAAAGAAGGTCGTCGCCCACGTATTATGATTGCAAAAATGGGACAAGACGGTCACGACCGTGGTGCCAAAGTAGTAGCAACAGGATACGCCGATGTTGGTTTTGATGTCGATATTGGTCCACTTTTCCAAACCCCGCAAGAAGCTGCCAAACAAGCGGTTGAAAACGACGTACACATACTCGGAGTTTCCTCTCTGGCAGCGGGACATAAAACTTTAGTGCCACAGGTAATTGATGAACTTAAGAAATACGGACGCGAAGACATTATGGTCATCGTTGGTGGTGTAATCCCTCATCAAGACTACCAATTCCTGTTTGACGCCGGAGCAGTAGCTGTCTTTGGTCCCGGAACGAGAATAAGCGATGCTGCGATTAGTATTCTTGATGTATTATTACAGGACTAATAATAAACGAGATAAAGCTCGCGAATCCCTAAGCCCAATAGCCTTCATCCTCTTAATGTCACATCTGCTTGAAGCTGGAGCAGTTGCAATTTTTGGTTCCGGACCCAGAATTATCGATCCCAAGATTAGTATTGTGGAAGTGTTGGTGGGAGACTAAACCAATAAGATTGAAATAAGTACACAAAAAGTGTAACACCCTTTAAAATTTCATTGCTACTTTAGCCTCACCTAACAGGTTTAAAAACCTATCGGTAATAATACCGTAGGGATTAAATCCGGGTAGAAAAAAATAATCAACCAAACATCAAATCCCTTTGGGGATGATATTAAGAGTAGCAAAGATGGCAAACACTTACAACCAAATTCACGTCCAATTTGTTTTTGCGGTAAAACACCGAAACGGATTAATTCACACCTCCTTCAAAGAGGAGCTGCATAAATATATAGCCGGAATAATAAAATTTCATAATCATAAATTATTAGCCATAAACGGAATGCCTGATCATTTACACATACTAATTGGAATGCGACCAACACAATCTATTTCTGATCTAATGCAGGATATAAAAGGAAGCTCCTCAAAATGGATAAATCAAAATAAATTTTTAAAAGTAAAATTTGAATGGCAGGAAGGATATGGTTCATTTTCTTATTCAAAATCTCAGGTTAACATAATAATTGATTATATCAAAAATCAGGAACAACATCATGCCAACAAAACATTTCAGGAGGAATATATAGAATTTATAAAAATATTTGAGGTTGAATATGATGCAAGGTATATTTTTAAAGAACCAATATAAAATTCCGAAAATGGATACAATATGGCTAGAAAATAAACAAATCACAGATTGAATCCCTCTCGGAATCGAATGCAGGTAGATCGAATACGACGAACAAATAAAATCCCGTAGGAATGAAATCTGGGTAGAAAAAATATTCAACAACCACCAAAATCCCGCTTGGGATGATATATTATTAAACACAAAACGATATGTTTTTATAAGCCGATACAGATTATATCATCCCTAAAGGGATTTCTCATAATACTAACTTTACTTTCTACCTATCTCTTCAACCATCCCGCCACACTCATTCTCCTCCCATTCGTAACCAAAACTTCATGTTCTAGTTTACTACTTTTAAAGAAAACTGTTTTGCCTTGCGTGGGCGCAATCATCTGGTTAGCGTCAGTTTGATAAACTAGTAGTTCTCCTCCATCCTTCCCCACCCAATCGGGGTTTAAATAAGAAATCATCGAGTATTGTCGGCTGGCGTTGTCTTTGAATTGGTCGAGGTGCTTTATATAAAAATCGCCTGCTTCATAAAGTGAGTAATGAAATTCATAACTCTTGATGTTGGCATAACAAGTAGCATTTAAGTAGGCCACAAAAGCATCCATCTTTTCGAAGAACAGGTTTTCATAAGGGTCATTGTGGGCTTTGTCAAGCCAGTAAATTCGGTCCTTTCGTATCAATTGGCTATGTTGTAACAAACGGTCATTACCTACACCAGCAGGTTTGAGTTCATCATCTTCATGCAACAACAATAAATTTGATGCCAGGTGTTCACACAAACCATCGCTTAAAAAATGTTCGGAAATACCAATACCATCAGCCAAAAATCCTGTAATCAAGTCTTCAAAATCCACTTCCATACTACCACACCTGAATTGACAAGTTGCGGCAAGGTAGGCTAATTAAAATTATTAAAAAAAAATTCATTATTAGGGTAAAAAGCATTAATCTTGTTTTTAATAAAAGTAAGCTATATTTGTAAAAGGTAACATTTAACATTAAAAATAGAACGTTAACGCCCCAAACCTATTGCAGTCGATTATACATAATTCAATGATTACCTGCCTAATGCGCCGTAAAATGAAGCAGTTTTTTATTTTACAGGTGTTATTATTTATGGTCTTGTTCCCCATAAATAGCTATGGATTTAGTCTTTTGGTTACACCTACCAATGAAACCTGCCCAGGAAATGGTTCCTTAAACTTTACCGTTACCGACACAAGTACTGCAGGCTTGATGTTATTTATAATATACAAGCTACCCAATACCGCCACACCCTATGCATCAGAAACTGATTTATCTCATAACGCTCTTGCTGCAGGGGATTATCGCATAATAGCTAGAGAAACCGTAGGAAGTGTTACTACTACACAACAACAAGATGTTACCATCGCAAGTTCGTTTACACCGCTCAATTATACCGTTCAGACCCTCAATCAGGCGTGTTCTGCTACAAGTAACATTTCGGTTTTAGTCAGCTCGGGTACTGCTACTAGTTATGCCATCATTTCGGGTCCGGTACTATTTCCTTCTCAGAACTCAAATACCTTTTCAGGGCTGGCAGTAGGTGTCTATAAAGTTAGAGTAACCGACAGTTGCGGTAACTCGGTGGTACAAACATTTACAGTAACACTGAACGCTGCTCTGCTAACGGTTGCTGCCCCTAAGTTTAGTAACACTATGCCAGCTACCTGTAACACTGTTGTGGCATCTAATAACATTACGGCAGCTTCAGGCACTGTTATTGGCTACCCTTTAAACCTTCATTATATCTTGCATTTGCCGGGAGGCGATACCCATATACAAACTAATTTAGCTACCGGCAATTTACTATCGCAAACAATTTCACAAACCATTCCGTATCTACTCAATCAGAATTATAATTACGACCTCATCATAACTGATGCTTGCGGAAGAACATATTCTACCAGAAATTTTATGGTCGATAATGGCATACGGGTAACACCAGTGATAGCAATTTTAGCCTGTAACCAGTTTTCTTTCACATTGAACACGACCAACTTTGTAGGTTCCTACACGTTTGAGTTTACCGATTTTCCAGCAGGTTTTAATCCATCAGATTTTAACAGCAGTTACCCAGGCCCATTTACTCAGACTACAATTTATTTTGGCACAGGTACTCCCGCTGCGCCTGCGGGCAATTATACTGTTAAAGTAACCGATACCTGTGGAAAGACCAATACCAAAACTTTTTCAATTTTACCCACCCCTATTATTCCGGTCGTTGTAGGAACTAATAACGGTTGTGTTACAAACGATGGCGAAATAAAGGCAATCATCCCTAATTATACGATTGTTACAGCAGTTGTAAGAACTGCTCCAGCTGATTATCCATTTCCATTGCCTCATGATATCAGTACAGCGATAACTAGCGAAGGTGCATTAGTTTTAAGCAATATACCTATTGGAGATTATACTATTGAAGTTACCAATAATTGTGGCGATATCGTAGATTTACCGCCAGTTACAATTGATGACTTTGATAGTCTGGGAATAAACATTAAGACACTTAAAGGATGCGATATTGGCAAGGCAGGTGTGAAAATAAAAAGTAATAACGGCAAGCTAATATCCGTAAGAATAATAGCTGCTCACGCCGGTTATCCTTTTCAGCTGCCTCATGATATTTCCGCTAATATTGTTGCCAGTGGCGACTTATATTTAGAAGGACTGCCCACAGGGAATTACACATTTAGCGCTACTGATAGCTGTGGTATAACGACAATGCAATCAGCAGTGATTGCTGGTTATGCTGTAACCACCAGTACTTTTTCTTTAACCGCCAATTGTGGATCGTTTAATATACCTCTAAATTTTGTTGATAATTTAACGGGGGATGTATTTGGTCTTCAAAAACTACTAGACCCCGCTACCAATATATGGGGAAATCCCCTTACTGGTGATGCCTACACCGAAGGAACAATAATAAACAACAGTAATTCGTTTTTATTGGAGAATAACACAACTAACTTTAACCTTACTTTTAACGGATTGTTTAGAATAGTACATTATTTTTCTTCTTATAATAATGGCAGTGACGTTAATAGTGGTTTCGTAAATACTCCAGTAAAAAAATGCTTTGAAATTCTGTCGTCTACATTAAGCTTTAATAATACTTTGTCTATTAACGATATATCTCGCGTACCTTGTTCGGGAAGTGGTAATTTAGATGTCTATTTGTTTACCAATGGTAATCTGCCGTTGCACTATCGAATTATCGAAAAGGATAATAATCCGTTTTTAATTGATAACGGAACTTCGGATGTTTTTTTAAACTTAACACCCGGCGTTTATAAATTTGAGGTTGAAGACAACTGTGGTAATAAGGTTAACAGAACCTATGACGTTTCCGATTTAGCGCAGTTAGTTATCATCTATCCGGTGTGCGACCTAGTTAATTGTGCCGCTACGATAACCGGTAATGAAACTTTTGATTTGTCTACTCAAAGTCCTGTTATACTTGGTGACCAATTACCAAGCGAGTACATCTTATCCTATTATACCTCGCAGGAAGATGCAAATAGTAATCGCAGTCCGATTACTAACATAACCGATTTCAATCCAATTTCAAATCGACAAAGAATATACATACGGCTTTCCTTTTACCTATTACCAAATTGCTACCAGACTGATTCGTTTAATTTAATTACCGGAGAAAATCCAGCAGTTGCCCTAAACCCTGAATATTTGCAATGCATAAATCAACCCGTGCTCTTGAATGCCTCTGTGGGGAATTTATCAACTACTACCTATTTATGGTCAAATGGAATTATCTTACCAGAGCTGACCGTTAATGATATTGGAACCACTAACTTAACCGTAACGGCAACCAACAGTTATAGTAGTTGTAATAGCGTGCCTTTTCAATGTGCTTCTACAAAAGACATCACAATAACAATTGCCCAATTACCTCAAATTGATCATATTGATTCTCAAGACTGGACGGATAATCAAAATAGCATTACCGTTATTACTAGCGAACCTGGTGATTTTGAATATTCAATAGATGGCATCATTTTTCAGACTAACCCATCATTTACGAATTTGATTCCAGGAATTTATACTGTTTTTGTTCGTGATAAAAACGAATGTTCAACCGTAACGCAAGAAGTATGGCTACTGAATTATCCTAAATTCTTTACACCCAATGGAGATGGCTACAATGATACCTGGTATGTGAAAAACTCTGAGAAAGAGCCAGACTTTAAAATCTTCATTTATGATCGCTACGGCAAATTGATTACTGATATGATGTCTAATGATCAGGGTTGGGACGGCAAACAAAAGGAAAGACTATTATTTGCTGATGATTATTGGTTTGTAGCTCACCGTCAAGATGGAAGAATTCTTAAAGGACATTTTACGCTGAAACGATAAATAAAAGCAAATGCCGACAAGTAGTCCACCGATTACTTCTTCAATAAATCCTTTACCGATACATTCTCTCTTTCGGAAGTAACGGCTTCAAAATAACTTTTACGAGTAGCGCCCATTTCTTTCGCCACCCAACTAGAAGGCATCATTTCTATTTGATTATTATAAGCTACAACAGAAGAATTATAGTCATTTCTTGCAGCTGCTATATCTTCCTCTACATCAATAATGGTTAGTTGCAAATTCATAATATTAGCATTCGATTGCAACTCAGTATAGCTTTCTACTGTTATTAAAACTTACACATAAGCGAACTTAATTCGTTCTCTTTTTGAATTCATTCTTCCGATTGTAAGTCGGTGTTCGTAGTTGTATTCCGCAAGCTGTCAATTTTTGCTAGCGTATCGCCTTCAAAAGTCATCGACTATTGCACCGAAGCAACGATATTACGTAAAATATCAAAACGCTTTTTCAAAATGGAATCTCAAGCAGCAAATGTTTTAATGCCTTATTGTCAATGGCACTCCTCCTCTTAATATCACATATACATCTTCTTTCTCATTTCCTGAATCTTCTCATCATCAAGATATTCATCAAAAGTCATGTATCGATCTATAACGCCGTTTGGAGTAATTTCTACTACTCTATTGGCAACGGTTTGCGCAAACTCATGGTCATGTGTGGTAAACAAAACTGACCCTTTAAAGTTTTTAAGTGAATTGTTAAACGCCGTAATCGACTCTAAATCTAAGTGATTGGTTGGTTCGTCAAGCATCAGAACATTGGCACGTATCATCATCATTCGGGATAGCATGCAACGCACTTTTTCTCCTCCTGATAATACGGTACATTTTTTCAAAGCTTCTTCACCAGAGAAAATCATTTTCCCAAGGAAACCGCGAACATAAACCTCATCGCGCTCTTCTTCGGTTTTCACAAACTGTCGCAACCAATCTACTAGGTTCAAACTTCCATCAGTAAAAAAGAGACTATTATCATTTGGCAAATACGACTGATTGGTCGTAATTCCCCAATCAAAAGTTCCGGCATCTGCTTTTTGATTTCCGTTTACTATTTCATAGAAAGCTGTCGTAGCACGCGAGTCTTTTGAGAAAATAACAACCTTGTCGCCTTTGGCCATATTTAAATCGACATTTTTGAACAATACTTCACCATCAGCTGACGCAGCTAAGTTTTGCACGTGTAGAATTTGATCTCCAGCTTCTCTTTCAACATCAAATATAATAGCAGGATAACGACGACTTGAAGGTCTTATTTCGTCTAAGTTCAGTTTCTCAATCATCTTTTTACGCGAAGTAGCTTGTTTTGACTTGGCCACGTTCGCACTAAAACGACGGATGAATTCTTCTAGCTCTGCTTTCTTTTCTTCTGCTTTTTTGTTTTGTTGCGCTTTCTGTCTTGCCGCTAACTGGCTCGACTCATACCAAAATGTATAATTTCCCGAGTAATGATTGATTTTAGAAAAGTCAATATCCGAAATGTGCGTACAAACTGAATCCAAAAAGTGACGGTCGTGCGAAACCACAATAACGGTATTTTCATAATTCGCTAGGAAATTTTCTAACCAGGAAATCGTTTCAAAGTCCAGGTCATTCGTAGGCTCATCCATTACCAATACATCCGGATTTCCAAACAGTGCCTGCGCCAAAAGCACACGTACCTTTAGTTTTCCTTCCACTTCACCCATCAAAGTATAATGCATATCAGCAGGAATACCCAAATTGGATAACATCGCACCCGCATCAGACTCGGCATTCCAACCGTTCATTTCCTCAAACTGTACTTGCAACTCTCCAATTCTATCGGCATTGGCATCATCATAATCAGCATAAAGCGCATCCATTTCTGATTTCACAGCAAACAACACTTTGTTCCCCATCATGACAGTCTCCAATACGGTATGTTCATCGAACATATTATGATTTTGGTTCAAGACCGACATACGTTTTCCCGTTTCAAGAAAAACTCTTCCTGATGTTGGATCGATATCGCCAGCTAGAATTTTTAGAAAAGTAGATTTTCCGGCACCATTAGCACCAATCACTCCGTAGCAATTGCCTTGTGTAAACGTAGTGTTTACCTCGTCAAATAATATTCTTTTACCAAACTGGACTGATAAATTATTTACAGTTAACATGAATTGTATTTATAAAATTTTTTGCAAAAGTAGTGAATAGTGTTCACTGTTCATTGCATAGTTTACCCTTTTTTACATTGTTTTATTTAACTAATGCTTAACAGTATATTCCATTATATAGAAATATTTTTGTTTACTAGTCTCGAATGATGCACTGCTTAAAAAATATAAAGATCATTGTTTTTGTTATCCCTTTGATTGCTCTTTTGAGTTCATGTAAAAGTGAATTTAGAGGATGTGAGTATGTGGCTTATTTTGGTGGTGAAGTGGTAAATCCGAATAATCCTTATGTCCTTTTCTGTAAAGACAACGAAGTCATTGACACCTTTCAACTTGACGAAAATAATCGCTTTTTTACACAATTCGATTCACTGGCTCCAGGACTTTACTCTTTTAAACACGAACCCGAATATCAATATGTTTATTTCGATAAGAATGACAGTATCATGGTTCGCGTGAATTCTAGAGATTTTGATGAATCAGTTGCTTTTTGTGGTCGAGGTGACCAAAAGAATAATTTCTTAATGGAAATGTTTCTGAAAAATGAAAAAGATAAAAACAAAATGTTTGACTATTTTGATGATACTTTTGAAGATTTTTCCAAACAAATAGATTCTACTTATTTAAAAGAAACCGCTTTTTACACTACTCGAAAATCGGAAATTAAATGGAGTGAAGATTTTGATGTATTTGCCAAAGCATCGATAGACTTTAATTATTATTCCAAAAAAGAACTATATCCTTTGGTTCACAAAATCAGAACCGGTGAAGATCTGATTGAAAAATTACCTGCTAATTATTATGATTACAGAAAGAAAATTGATTTTAACAATGCCGCACTTTCAAATTACGCACCCTATGTGATGTATTTGTCGCATATGCTGAACAATATGGGAACCATAAACTATCACAATCATTTTAGCGAAAAGGATTTGGCATTGAAAACCAACATCAACAAAATGACCATTGCCGATACATTGATTAATAATGAAATATTAAAAAATAATATTCTCAATACTATTGCCTTCACTTATTTACTTGAAGATCAAAATATTAGCAATAACAAGACCTTTTTGACCTCCTACAAAAAACTTTCTACTGATAAGAGCAAAAAGAATGAAATAATAACACTAGGCAACGCTATTCAAATGCTGAAAGTTGGTGGCACATTACCCGAAGTACCTTTTATAGATACAAATGGTAAACCTGTTTCTTTGTCAACTGTGGCAAAACCAAATACAGTATTCTTCTTTTGGACAGAAAAAGCAAAGTCGCATCTAGAAGCAGTTCACTTAAAAGTAATTAAACTGAAATCGGAATTCCCACAATATAATTTTGTGGCGGTAAATATTAATGACAGCGAAGAAGATTGGAAAAAAACCTTAGAAAAATATAAATTCAATGGTGTTACAGAATTGCATTGCTCTGATTTTGAAACGTTAAAAAATAAATGGGCAATCAACAAAATACATCGTACCATAATCCTTGATGACAAAGAAGTAATCAAAAATGCGTTTGCCAATATATTTGATTCGCAGTTTGAGGAGAATTTGAAGTAAATTGTTAGATTATTCGACTACTTAGATTATTAGAAATAAAAAATGCCCCAAATAGCGTCTAACTTTTTGGGGCATGTTCAGAACAAGCCCTTTTTTATTATAGAATGTTTTATTACTGATTACCTTTAGCATAATCTGCCAAGAACTGCGCTAAACCAATATCCGTTAAAGGATGCTTTAACAAACCTAAAATAGATGACAATGGTCCAGTCATTACATCAGCACCGATTTTGGCACAATTTACGACATGCATGGTGTGACGAATAGAAGCTGCCAAAATTTGAGTTTCAAAGGCGTAGTTATCATAGATATCACGGATTTCTTGAATCAAAGTCAAACCATCGGTAGAACAATCGTCTAATCTTCCTAAAAAAGGAGAAACATAGGTTGCTCCCGCTTTTGCTGCCAATAATGCTTGACCAGCAGAAAAAACTAAAGTTACATTGGTTTTAACTCCTTTGTCTGAAAAATATTTACAGGCTTTTACTCCTTCTTTAGTCATTGGTAATTTTACCACGATTTGCGGATGTAAGTCAACCAATTCCTCACCTTCTTTAATCATTCCGTCATAGTCAACCGCATTAACTTCGGCACTAACATCGCCATCCACAATGTTGCAAATGTCAACGTAGTGTTTTAAGATATTATTTTTTCCTGTGATTCCTTCTTTTGCCATCAACGAAGGGTTTGTCGTAACGCCATCAAGTACCCCAAGTGCTTGTGCTTCTCTGATGTCATTTAAATTAGCTGTGTCAATAAAAAATTTCATAAATTTTATTTTTAAAAAGTTGTGTGTTTAAATTAGTTGGGCGTGTCCCTTCGGGTCGGGCTATCCGCAGTGCACGGCACTTTGCTCCTATCCCTCACGCACCCGAGGCGTAGCCGAATTGTATGAAGCATCGCGGAATAAAACCTGTGTAAAAGTACAACACCAAATTTAAAATAGGAAACTTATTTTCTTTTCCCTCTTACCTCTTACCTCTTCCCTCTTCCCTCTTCCCTTATCTCTTATCACTCAGTTTATAATGATTCATCAACATAGTTTCATAAACTCTGTCCGGCAAAATTCGTTTTAAAACGATAGAGAACTTTTGCATAAAAGCGCCAATTTTATAATGCAGGTTTGGATTTTTATGTTGTATAATATTATATACTTCTTTGGCAAAATCATTTGGATCTTCACCGCTATGCATATGCGA
>CALQCV020000017.1 GCA_943329165.2 Candidatus Nitrotoga sp. CP45
GATGTAATATTGGTTTGATTTTGTCAGGAGGAAGATTGTTTTATGCTATGGCCAAGGATGGCTTATTCTTCAAAAGAGCAGGAGAATTAAATAATTATGATGTTCCGGAGAAAGCACTTTGGTTTCAATGTCTTTGGGCTTGCATATTATGTATTTCAGGTAAATATGGTGACTTGTTAACCTATGCGACTTTTGCTTCCTTACTGTTTTATATCCTAACAATTGGAGGTTTATTTATTCTACGCAAAAGGGAACCTGATGCCGAAAGACCTTATAAAGCATTTGGTTATCCTTTTGTTCCCATATTGTATATGATTATTACCGGTCTAATTTGTGTTGATTTATTGATTTATGATACCCGAAATACAGGCTTAGGTTTATTCATTGTGGCATTAGGAGTTCCGGTATATTATATTTTTATGAAGAAAAAAGAATAAAAAAAGCCCCGATTTGAAACTTTAGACTGCCCCCAAATAGTAACTAACTTTTTGGGGGCAGTCTATTTTAAATGAAATTGGGATTTTTTTATATCGGAGCACATCGTTTGTCTTTCTCAGACCAGTCGTCCCGCTTTCCGCACTACAGGGTAGTTTGCTCCAATCGGGGCTATTATTCGAATTTAGTCTTCTTTGGGAAATATAAAAGAATCTAGTTAAACACCTGTTCCTTTTCACCATCAAAACTGGCAAAAACCATACTTGGATGTGAATCTTGGTGAAAGATATTTCCTTGGCTATCAATGGCAATTGCACCGGCAAAACCATCAAAAGGCAATAATTCTGCAAAGGTTTTTTCAAAAGCTTTTTCTAGTGTAAAACCATCGGTAACTCGGGTTACAATTTTGGCTGCCACTGCTCCACTCACAATATCTTCACCAACGCCGGTTAAACTTACGCCACAAAATTCGTTGGCATAATTCCCGGCAACTGTTGCCGAATCTGATATTCTTCCCGGAATTTCAAAACCTTTTCCACCTGTTGAAGTGGCAACTGCAATTTTTCCATTGTTATCTAAAGCCACACAGCCTACTGTACCAATTCGGGTAGCGGCAAGTTTAGCTTCGTATTCTGAACGTCGTTGCGGAATTTCGGTAGAGAATTGTTTGAATCCTTGTGCTCTGGCAAAATTGGTTGCGCCGCTTCCACCCAAAACTTTATCATCATAATTCAATAAAACTTCAGCTACTTGTATCGGATTTTTTACTTCTTCAATATTGATAACTCCACTCATTTTCATAGTAGAACCATCCATCAAAGAAGCGCTCATTCTTATTTTACCATCAGCCTGAATTTGGGAACCAATGCCCGCATTGAATAACGCATCATCTTCCAAAAGTGATGTGGCATATACCACAGTTTCCAAAGCCGAATGTGTTTTCAAATAATCATACGAATCCTTAACAATACGAAGCAATGCCTGCTGTTTCGCAACCTTTGTTTCATGATTGGTTGATGATTCAGAGAAAAATCCGCCGTGGATGATTATTTTAGACATCTTAGATTTTTTTAGATTTTTAGAATGCTTAGAGAACTTGTATTCTTAGAAAATAGCTACTATTCTAACAATCTAAGTTGTCTAACGATCTAAATTAAACGTATTGTGACGATTTAATAGTCATCTTGAAAGTAGTCAAATCAAAAGTGTCATTAATGCTCATCACATGGGTTACCAGATGATTAATTGATATAGGTTGACCCAGTTCTACTTGTGTTAAGTTAGTATCCTTTATTTCTCTTCCATCAACCAGAATTACCAATCCTGAACCAATAGCTTCCATCATAGAGTTATTCGTAATCAATAAACCAGTGTCTTCTCCAAGTCCGATTCCGAGAACTTTTGGGTTACCAACAACCGCTTGAAATAATCTTCCAATTCGGCCTCGTTGCACAAAATGCGTATCAATAGTCACACCGTCAATTAATCCCAAACCGCTCGTTATTTTCACTTCGCCTTTTAACAAAGCCTCAGAACTACTTCCCTGGTAAATCATATTATTAGAAGCAGCAGCCGCACCAGCAGAAGTTCCTGCATACACAAAATCTTCGTTATGGTATTTATCTAATAAAATGTCATGAAAAGGTGTTCCGCCAAGAATAGAAGTTAAGCGCAACTGATCACCACCGGTAAACATAACCACATCGGCAGCTATCAAACGAGCCAAAACTTCAGGATCCATAGCTTGTTCGCGACGCTCAATATTTAGAATATCAACATTATCAGCACCTAAATAGTGTAGTGCTTTAACGTATTCCGGACCAATCTCTTTTGGAATTTTAGAAGCTGTTGTAATAACTTCAATGCGAGAGTTGCCTTTATGCTTTGATTCGTCAATGATTCTTTTTAAAATACCTGCTTCAAAAAAGTTTAAATTCTTTGCTGCACTTTTATCCAAATCCGTCTCAGTGAAACTGCCTTTGTCAACAGCACCGCCAATAATTATTAGTTTTCCTTGTATATTCATGTGGGTAAAAATAGCAAAATCTTAGTACTTACAAACCTTTTTTTTACTTTTTTGAAACCATTTATTAACGTACTTATCAAGAAATAGAATTTAAAGTCAACTTCGCAAATTATCTTATATTTGCCCAATGGAAATCAATCAGACACGCATCAATAAATTTCTTTCCGAATCGGGCTATTGCTCTCGTCGTGAAGCAGATAAATTATTGGAAGAAGGAAGAATAACCATCAACGGTATCGTTCCTGAAATGGGGACAAAAGTTTCTATAGATGATGAAGTTCGCGTGGACGGAAAGTTGGTCAGAGAAAAAAGAGAAAAACCAATTTATTTGGCGTTCAACAAACCCGTCGGGATTGAATGTACGACTAACCAAAGTGTTCGCGATAATATTGTCGATTATATCAATTATCCAAAGCGAATTTTTCCTATCGGACGTTTGGATAAAGCCAGTGAGGGCCTTATTTTTATGACCGATGATGGCGATATTGTTAACAAAATTCTGCGCGCCCGAAACAATCACGAAAAGGAATATGTGGTTACAGTTAATAAAGAAATTACAGATAGATTTATCCAAAAAATGAGCAACGGTGTTCCGATTTTAGATACCGTTACCCGAAAATGTAAAGTCGAACAAATAAGTAAATTTGTATTCAAAATAATATTGACGCAAGGTTTAAACCGTCAGATTCGTAGAATGTGTGAGTATCTTGATTACGAAGTTACCGCATTGAAAAGAACGAGAATTATCAATATTTCGCTTGACGTTCATGTTGGTCGTTATAGAGAATTAACCGATGATGAAATCAAACAATTGAACAAACTGATTGAACCTTCAAGCAAAACAGAAGAAGCGAGTTTGCCAAAATCAGCTCCTGCTGGAAGTCGGAAGTTTGAAGATGGAAGACGAAATAAAAATCCTAACTCCTAATTGCTAAATCCTAATTGCTAAATCCTAATTCATTAATCCTAACTCCTAATTCCTTAATCCTATATTAAAATGCTCAAAACGATTCTATACATAGCCATTGGTGGTGCCATCGGAAGCGTACTTCGTTATTTGACAACAGTTGTAGTTTCTAAATTTTGTCCCGAAACTTCGGGATTCAATTTTCCGTTGGCGACATTTATTGCCAACTTTGTTGGTTGCTTTTTAATTGGTTTATTTGTTGGGATTTTAGCCAAAAATAATTTGACTGACAGCCAGTTGAAATGGTTTTTAGTAACCGGATTCTGTGGTGGTTACACTACTTTCTCTACTTTTGGTATGGAGAATTTTAATCTGTTTCAAAGCAACAATTCATTATTGGCATTTGGATATATGACATTGAGCATTCTTCTCGGCCTTTTTGCGGTTTGGTTCGGACTTTTACTATCCAAATAAAACTTAAAATCTCCTTAATCTGTATAGACTGTATTTCATTTTTTAGTACATTCGCCAACGATGAAAAAAGAAGACATTTTAGCCATTCAAAATTTATTGGCAACACCAAAAAAAATTGCCGTCATTCCACACAGAAGCCCTGATGGTGATGCTATGGGTTCCACCTTGGCATTGTATCATTTTCTTTTGAAATTGAATCATAACCCTGTTGTGATTTCACCGAACGAATTTCCAAATTTCCTAGCTTGGTTACCAGGCTCTGAAACTGTTTTGATTTATGAAAATGACAAAGAAAATTGCACCAAAATATTGAATGAAGCCGAACTGGTTTTTACTTTAGATTTCAATGCATTACACAGAACCGGTGAAATGGAACAGGTTTTAAATAAACTTTCGGCGCCAATGATTATGATTGATCATCATCAAAAGCCAGATATTTATGCAACGGTTACTTACTCTGATACTTCTATTGGTTCTACTTGCGAGATGATTTATAATCTGATTTCGTATTTGGATAAAAAAGACCTGCTTGATAAAATTATAGCAACTTGTATTTATACCGGAATTACAACTGATACAGGTTCGTTTCGATTTCCATCAACAACGAGTACAACACACCGAATTACTGCTGATTTAATTGATTTGGGCATTAATAATAGTGCAGTTCACAATTTATTATTTGATGATAATTCAGCCAATAGATTACAACTTCTTGGAAGGGCTTTGCAAAATATAAAAGTCTTTCCAAAATATAAAACTTCATATATCACGCTTTCGCAAAAAGAATTGGATGAATTTCAATATCAAAAAGGTGATACTGAAGGCATTGTAAACTATGGTTTGAGCATAAAAGGAATTAATTTTTCAGCGATTTTTATCGAACATCGTGACGAAAATATCATTAAAATTTCGTTACGTTCGCAAGGCAATTTTGATGTAAATCAATTTGCCAGACAGCATTTCAATGGTGGCGGACATATCAATGCTGCCGGAGGAAAATCATACGAAAGTATGAAAGCAACTACTAATAAATTTGAAGAATTAATTTCAAAAATAACTGTCTAAGAACATGAAAAACCTTTCGAAAATAGTGTTGCTTATTGTCGTTTTTATGACTTTCCTAAGTTGTAAACAGCAACAACAAGCTCGAATGCCGATTTCGCGTTCATCGGGAACATTTATGAAAGAATCGGCAGCACGAAATAAAAAATTAATTGCCGGAGAAGAAGGAAAAATTGATTCCATAATTAAGAGCAATCCAAAAATAGAATACCTGGCATCGAAAAAAGGATATTGGTATCATTATCAAATTAAAAATGAGAAAGATACGCTTCGTCCTAAAAAAGGAGATGTGGCCCAGTTTGATTATGAAATCATGGATTTAAAAGGAAATGTGTTGTATTCAGAAGTTGAATTGCGCCCTCAAACTTATCTTGTCGATAAACAAAATATACTGATGGGTTTGCGCGACGGAATCAAATTAATGCATAAAAACGAAAAAGTAACTTTCCTATTTCCTTCGCACATGGCGTATGGTTATCATGGAGACAGCAAACTTATAAAGGCAAACGAACCAATCATTTGTACCGTTACTTTGAATGATTTTAAACCAAAAGAAAAAATAACACCTCAAGTTAATATTACAAAAAATGAATAAAAAGATTTATCTTCTTTTAGCTGTTATCGGGTTATGTCTTACATCTTGTAAAGACGAATATAAAGACCTAAAAGATGGTTTATATGCCAAAATTGAAACCTCTAAAGGGAACATTTTATTAGAGCTTAATTATCAAAAAGCGCCAATTATGGTGGCCAATTTTGTAACACTAGCCGAAGGTAAAAACCAATTTGTATCTAAAGAATTTATAGGAAAACCTTTTTATGATGGTTTGAAATTTCACCGTGTTATCTCTAAATCAAATGGTGATTCAGAGGATTTTATGATTCAAACCGGAGATCCATTAGGAAATGGTTCTGGTGATGCGGGTTACAAATGCAGAGATGAATTTACCGATTTGCGTCATGACAAGTCTGGAATTTTATCGATGGCGAACTCGGGTCCAAATACAAACAGCAGTCAATTTTTTATTACTTTGAAAGACACTCCATGGTTGGATGGAAAACATTCAGTTTTTGGGTGTGTTGTTGGAGACGGAATGACTGTAGCCCATTCTATTGTTCAGGATGATTATATTAAAAAAGTTACCATCATTAGAAAAGGAGAAGCAGTTAAGAAGTTTGACGCGGTAAAAATCTTTACTGATCATTTCAAAGCAGAAGCAGAAAATCAAAAGAAACAAGCTGCTATTGACGCTGAAAATAAAAAAATCTATGATGCAAAATATAAAATAGTCAAAGATAAAAAAGTTGTATATTTTAATGAATTAAAGAAATCGTCAACCAAGACTTCATCAGGATTTAAATTCAAAATCACTCAGGAATCGACTTCAGAAAAACCAAAACATGGTGAAACCGTGTATATAGAATACGCAGGATTTTTAGAAGATGGAACCCTTTTTGATACAAGCAGCCCAAATATTTCCAAAGAATTTGGTAAATTTGACGAGCAAAGAGCGATGCAAAACGGTTATTCAGCTTTACCTTATGTAATGGGTTCAAACAAAATGATTCCAGGTTTTGTTGAAGGATTGAGTAAATTAAAAAAAGATGAAAAAGCAGTTTTCTTTATTCCATTTAATCTTGCTTACGGAGAACAAGGCGCCGGAAATGTGATTCCACCAAATGCCAACTTGATTTTTGAAGTCGAGCTAAAAAAGTAAATTATAAATAGTAATAAACCATAAATAATAAATTAATAAATCATGAGTAAAATTAAATTCAACATTCTTCTTTTTATTTGTTTTGGTATGATGAGTGCCACAGCACAAACAAAAAAGACACCAGCAGCAAAACCAAGTGGAACAAAGTTTACTGTATCAGAAAAAAAACCAGCAAAACCGTCAACTGACCAAGGAATCTTTGCTGAAATTGAAACCGCAAAAGGTAAAATCGTTATTCAATTAGAATATCAAAAAACACCAATTACTGTTGCTAACTTTATTTCGCTTGCGGAAGGAACAAATGCTTCTGTAACTGATGAAAAACTAAAAGGAAAACCATTTTATGATGGCTTAAAGTTCCACAGAGTTATTGCCGATTTTATGATTCAAGGTGGTGACCCACAAGGTAATGGTTCAGGAGGACCAGGTTATGCTTTTAAAGATGAATTTGTTGCAGAATTAAAACATAATCGTCCGGGAATTCTATCGATGGCTAATTCAGGGCCAAAAACCAATGGTTCTCAATTTTTTATTACACACAAAGAAACACCTTGGTTAGATGGAAAGCATACTATTTTTGGAAATGTAATCACCGGACAAGATGTGGTAAATAAAATTGCTCAGGATGATGTAATTGGTAAAATAACTATTGTTAGAAAAGGTGATGAAGCTAAGAAATTTGATGCTACAAAAACGTTTGCAGATTATATGGGAAACAAAGCTGGTGATGATGCAAAAGAAGAAGCCATTGCTGCTGAAAATCAAAAGAAACAAGTTGAATTAGAAGCCAAAAAAAAATCAGAGTATAATACTAAATTTGGTCCTATTATTGCGGCCAAAGCAAAATATTTAAGTGATATCAAAGCTACTGCAACCGAAACTGCCAGTGGTTTAAAATATAAAATCATTAAAGCAGGTACAGGTAAAAAACCTGCAGAAGGCACTGATGTTTATATTAACTATGCAGGTTACTTGGAAGATGGAAATCTCTTTGACAGCAGTATGGAAAGCGTAAACAGAGAGTGCGGCAAATATGATGAAAACAGAGCAAAACAAAACGGTTACCAACCATTTCCTTTCTCTTACGGAAAGAAAGATGGCCTAATCCCTGGATTCCTTGAAGCTTTAAGTTTGATGGGTTATGGAGATACAGCCTTAGTATTTATTCCTTCAAAATTAGGATATGGTGAGAGAGGCGCAGGAAATGTAATTCCACCAAACTCGAATATTATTTTTGAAGTAGAAATGTTGGAAACACCACCAGCAGCGACAAAACCATAATTAAAAAAGAAGCCGACTTGAAGTTTTAGACTGCACCCAAAAGTTGGGACAAATTTATAATTAATTTTGATAATAATGAGCTCGATAGTGTATCGGGCTCATTTTCTTTTTGACACTATCCTGGGAAATCTCCGTTGTCATCTTGTTGGTTTCCTTTAGTTCTTTTCTCTCTTTCATTTTTCTGAACATTAAATCTATAAGTAAATGATAGATTGATTTGTCTAACTCTCCATTGCATTTCACTATGAGATTCCACAACTCCGGGAAGATAAGTGTCCATAATTCTTTTTCTAGAATTAAAAACATCACTGATATTAAAGTTAATCGTTCCTTTTTCTTTAAGTACATCTTTACTTAAAGCTAAATTCATGCTAAACACACCTGGCGAATTTCCTTGAGCATTTTTTTGTTCTCCGTTATAAGTCATGTTGGTTTGCCAATCGATTTTATAAGGTAGCGTTACTTTAGAAGTAATTCTGGTAAACCATGAACTTGTTTTAAAATCAAAATTTTGACTAACCAAATTATTATTGAAATCAGTATAATTATAATCACCATTTGTTTCGATGTAGAAATAATTTAAATTTCCATTTAATTTCCACCATTTATAGGGAGTATAATTTAAGGTAAATTCAAATCCGCTTCTATATTCTGTTGCTAAATTAATTGGTGATAAAATAATAACGGGAATTCCGCTTTCAAAAGTTCCTGCTTCTCTTCTTACATATTGGAAAACATCGGTTGTTTTATTAAGATACAAGGAAGTATTGAAAGTAAGTTTGTTCCAACGTTTTAAATAACCTAAATCAATTGCATCAGTAAATGCCGGATCCAAATCTGGATTTCCGATAAAAATATTTACGTTGCTCGATAAGTTGTTAAACGGATTCAACTCTCTTCCTCTTGGTCTTTGAATTCTTCGGCTATAGCTTAATGATGCATTGCTTCGATCGTCGATTTCGTAATTAAAGATGGCACTTGGAAAAAAATTGTTGTATTTTTTATTCGTAAAATCGTTTGTAGCTAATTGGTTGACATCAACGTCTGAATCTTCCCAACGAAGACCTAATAGCGTTGAGAATTTTTTGATTTTGAATCCGTATTGTGTATAAAGCGCATTTACCTTTTCTTTGTATTCCAATATATTGGTAAAGTTAGCAACCGGGACGCCATTTCTATCAACAGCATAATCAGTTGTATTCGCCATAAAATTGCCACGGTAACCTAATTCAAACTGGCTTCCTTTTCTGATTGGCAGCACATAATCTGCTTGTATAGTGTTTCTGATTTGCGTTTGATTATTTACGGTTTCATCAATGCCTATTGTACTGTTAGCAGTAGACGTATCTGTGATTTGAGCTAAATTTTTATCTGTATTAGAAGAAAAAGAACCATCTATAGTTAATTTATGACCTTCTTTTTTGAAGTTTTTAGTTAAGGTGGTGTTGAATTCTACATTTTTACTTTTAGAGTCTTCGTCGTTTATTCTGTTTCTTGTATATGTATAATTACGGTTTACGTCAAAGTAGTTTTGGAAAACATTGTCACGATTGTCACCGTTGCTTCTTCTGAAATTAAAAATATTTGTCCAAGTAGTTGATTTGTTTAAAAACCAATCTACTCCAATAGTGGCGTTGTAGGATTTGCTTAATCTTTCATTCGTTCTCGTTTCATTCATAAAATCTCTCGTAGAATTATCTGAATTCAAATATCTTGAATCAGTAAATGAATTCCCAGGACTATTACGGTAATTATATCCTTGCGTTGTGAACAAGTTAAATTCTTTTGTTTTATAATTTACAGTTCCGGTTAATCCGTAGGTTTCAGGATCTCCAGCATTAGTAATTACCGTTCCGTTTAAACCAAGATTTTTACCTTTTCTTAGTACAATATTTATAATTCCACCACCACCTTCAGCATCATAACGTGCAGATGGATTAGTGATTACTTCGACTTTATCTAGTGCATCAGCCGGAATTGATTTAAGTGCATCAGCAATATTAATTGCATTTGATGGTCTTCCATCGATAAGTACTTTTACATTACCATTGCCGCGTAAAGCTACATTTCCTTCAGTGTCAACAGTAACCGAAGGTACATTATCTAATACATCACCTGCAGTTCCGCCTTTAACCATCATATCCTGACCAACGTTGTATACTTTTTTATCTAGTTTTATTTCAACAGTTGATTTTTCAGCGCGAACTACTACTTCGTTAAGTTGGGTAGCATCTTCTTCTAAAGATGTTGTTCCCAAATTTGTGGCTTGGGTCAGTTGTTTTTGAGTGATTGTTGTTGGTTTAAAAGAAATGAATTCTAAAGTAATATCATAAACTCCAGGAACTACATCTATAGAATAATTACCTTTATTATCGGTAATTCCACCAAAGAGAAGCTTTGGGTTTTTAGTATTTTTAAAAGTTATTGTAGCGTACTCAAGCGGAAGTTTACTTGTTTTTTCTATGATTTTTCCTGTTACAGCAATTTTAGCACGTTCAGGTTTACCTTGGGTCTGTTCGCCTTTGGTCCGTGTTTCTTGTCCAAAGACAGTTATAGATACTAGTAATACAAGTGCGGATAAAAGGTAGTGTAATTTTCTCATCGATGATTTTTCAACTTTGGGGCAAAATTACTGCTTAGCATTAGTAACTCATGCCAATAGTTTGTTAAAAAAAGTCTTTTAGGATATCGATATCTCTTCCAATTATAGCATTATCTCCGCTAATAACTATAGATCTTTCTATCAAAATAGGGCGTTTGGCTAATGCCTTGGTAATTGATGTGTCTATTAGCGATTTACCTTTATAGTTTTCAACCCATATCGTTTCTTTTCAACGAATTAATTCTATAGGTTTGATTTTCAATTTTTTAATCAGTGCTTTTAGCTCGTCGACATTTAATGAGTTTTACAAATAATTGATAATTTAAAAATCTTGTTTGGATTCTGTTATGAATGTAACGCAGTCTCTAGATTTTACGCATCTTGGATTATGAAGTATTTGTAACAATTTATTTTTACAATGTAATATATTATACTAGAAAAAAGTTAATTTTGGTGAAACGAAAAAGCTATGTTTTTAGAAAAAGGATTTTTGCCAACAAATAAATTTTGGATGTATTTAGTTGGTTCACTTATAATTTTTGTCGCCTCAGCGATTGGTCAATTGCCTTTGGTTATTGCTGTCCTGATTAAGTCATTCAAAATAGGGAAGCCTTTCCCAAAGACAGAAACCGATATAATGACTTTTTTATCATTAAATACCACCTTATTTCTGTTACTGTTTTCTTTTGTGGTTGCCTTCTTTGCTATTATTTTAGTAGTGAAGTATCTCCACAAGCAAACTTTAATGTCGGTCACTACATCAAGAGAAAGAATAGATTGGAAGAGAATATTTTTTTCGTTTTCACTCTGGGGAATTTTTACGGTGAGTTCAACAATACTAATGATTTATTTTAGTCCAGACGATTTTGTTTATAATTTCAAACCGATTCCATTTTTAATTTTGGCTATTATCGGGATTGTTTTAATTCCAATTCAAACTAGCACCGAGGAATATGTTTTCAGAGGTTATTTGATGCAAGGATTTGCTGTCTTGGCAAAAAACAGATGGTTGCCGTTAGTGTTGACTTCAGTTATTTTTGGAACGATGCACATTGCCAATCCTGAAGTCGAAAAAATGGGTTATATAATTTTGGTCTATTATATCGGAACAGGTTTTTTTCTAGGGATTATCACGCTAATGGATGAAGGAATTGAATTAGCACTTGGTTTTCACGCAGCGAATAATCTAGTTGGAGCCTTATTGATTACTTCCGATTGGTCAGCTTTTCAAACAAATTCTATTTTTAAAGATGTTTCCGAACCATCAGCAGGGTTTGAAATTTTGGTGCCAATCTTTATTATTTTTCCACTACTATTATTTATCTTTAGTAAAAAATATAATTGGACGAATTGGAAAGAGAAACTGACCGGAACAATCAAAATAGAAGTTAAAGAACCAATACAAAATACTAGAAATCATGCATAGCCCAACCTACGAAAATGTACATAATTTATTTAAGTTGAACGGATTTCACTTGGATAGAGAAGATTTATGTCGCGTGGCGTATAGTTTTATTAAAGAAGGGGAAGATTTTGAAAAGCCGGTTGGTGATTTTTTATTAGACTGGTTTGATGGTAAAGATTATATTGAAATGGAAACTTCTGGAACAACTGGAGCACCTAAAACCATTTCTGTAAAAAAACAGGCCATGGTAGATTCAGCATTGGCTACCGGCGATTTTTTTGAATTAGAACCAGGCAATAAAGCACTGCAATGTTTGCCTGTAAAATTCGTAGCTGGCAAAATGATGTTGGTTCGGGCTATGATTTTAGGGCTCGATTTAGAGTTTGTGGCTCCAAGTTCACATCCATTAAACAAGAACGAGATTGATTTTGATTTTGTAGCAATGGTGCCTTTGCAGGCGCAAAATTCAATAGCTGAATTAAAGAAAGTGAAAAAGATGATTGTTGGTGGTGCAGCCGTGAATAAAACATTGGAAAAGCAACTATTAAAATTGCCTACCGAAGTTTATGAAACCTATGGTATGACTGAAACTATAACTCATATAGCCGCCAGAAAGTTGGGAGAAAAAGCATTTACAGTGCTACCTTATGTTACGATTTCGTATGATGATAGAAATTGTTTAGTTATACATTCGCCAAGAATTTCAGATGATGTTATTATCACTAATGATATTGTTGAATTGGTCAATGAAAATCAATTTATTTTTCTCGGCAGAATGGATAATGTTATTAATAGTGGCGGAATCAAATTAATTCCAGAACAAATAGAAGAAAAGCTAGCTGCTAAAATTCAACAACGCTTTTTTATTGCATCAAAACCGGATAATGAATTAGGAGAAAAAGTGGTTTTAGTTATAGAAGGCGAAAAACACGAACTCGATGATTTAATTTATGAATCTTTAGACAAATATGAAAAACCAAAAGAAGTTGTTTTTTTTTCTAAGTTCAAAGATACTGTAACTGGAAAAATCTTAAGGAAAGAAACAATGAAATAAAAAAACGTCCCAATTTTTTACTGGGACGTTTTTTTATATGAAGCAAACACTTTATTTTTCCATTTTAAAATAGTAATCGGCGGAATGTTTTCCACTACCATAGATGGTGTAGAAAATACTTACAGCCAACGCTACTAAGGAAATGATTAAGTTGGTAACATTCATATTTCCAATAAAATTTAGTAAGACGGCACCAAGGAGAATAGGCAATTGCGCTAGTAATGCCCAACGTGTCAGTAATCCGAAAACAATCATTATACCACCCATAATATGAGCTGCCGCTACGTAATGGAAAGTTAACATGCCTCCCATAAAATTACTTACTGGAGCAATTAAATCTTCAAAACCACGATTATTACTGACGAAATAACCGCCTTTATAAATTAAAAAAATGCCTAAAATGATTCTGATGGCGTCGAACCAAAATGTGGAGTGCGCATTGGCCCATTTGTTCAAACTTTTTACTGAAGTATCCATAATAACAAAGTTTAAAATTTAATCTAAGTTACTATTTTTTAATTACATACAAAAGATTACAATAATAAAATTATAGAGGTATTAATCAACATTAATATAAAAATCATTGGTCAAGACTTCGATATCCTTAACTGAATTGACTTTAATTTTTGATGTTTCCCATGCAGCTACTGGGTATATTCTGCTTTTTTTTCCTTTAATTTTTATATCAATCGGCATAGAAAATTTGCTTTCTGTAACATTCCAACGGAATTGGAGTTTTCCTTTTTTAATTTTAAATTCAAGTTTTGGAATTGCAGCATGTCTGAGATATTGATTGAATACAGCTGTCAAATTCATTCCAGTTTCGGCATTAAAAAAGTTGACAACAGCTTTAGCGTCAATGATTTTATGACGGAATGTTTCGGAATATTTCAATAGTATTTTCCACCATTTAGCATCATTGTTTACAATATGCCTTACCGTATTTATTAACAGCGCTCCTTTTTCATACATATCGGTAGCGCCTTCTTTATTCACACCGTAAGGACCAATAACCGGACTTAGATTATCAATATTTCTTTTACAACCGTTAATATATTTTTGCCCATTTTCATAACCAAATTGACATTCTACATAGACACTTTCTGCATATGTTGTGAATCCTTCGTGTATCCACATATCGGCAGAATCTTTGGATGTTATGCTATTTCCAAACCATTCGTGCCCACTTTCGTGAATAATAATATAGTCAAAAAGCAACCCAATTTCTGTTCCAGATCTATCGGTTCCTAAATAGCCATTTATATATCTATTACCATAAGCTACAGCGCTTTGATGTTCCATTCCTAAATAAGGAGTTTCTACTAATTTATATCCGTCATCTGAAAAAGGGTAAGAACCAAACTTACTCTGAAAACAATCCATCATAGGTTTTACCTGCTCAAAATGCATTCGGGCTGCCGTTTCATTGTCACGTAAAACATAGTAATCTAAATCCAAGCCTTTGTAATTTTCATGGATGTTCACGTAGTCGCCAATGTTTACTGTTATAGAATATGTGTTTATCGGATTTTTGACTTCCCAATCCCAGCGTGTGTAACCGTTTTTTATCCCGTTTTCAAATAACGGGACGCTACCAATTAATCTTCCGTTGGACACATTCATCAGCCCATTTGGAACGGTTACTTTTATTGTCGCACCAAAATCGGGTTCATCACTTTGCGAATCTTTGCATGGATACCATAAACTGGCTCCAATTCCTTGACAGCTCACAGCAATCCATGGCTTTCCGTTTCTATCTTTTGAATATGTAAATCCGCCATCCCAAGGTGCATTTTTGGCAACGATGGGTTTTCCGGAATAGTAAAATTTCAAACTTTGCTCTGATTGTGGAGTTAACTCGGTAGGGAAATCAATAAAAATGGCATTGAATTCTCTTTTGTAATTTAATTTTTCAGCGTTGAAAACTATAGAATCTACCTGCATATTTTCAAACAAATCCAACTGTATTTTTGCGGTAGTATTGACTACTTTAAAGCTAATGGTGTTATGGCCAACAATCGATTTTTCTTCGGGATTAATTTTAATATTCAAATCATAATGCAAAACGTCAAAACAAGTTCGTTCCGCACGTAATCCACCTTGAAGTGTGTCTTTACGGGTTGTTGTTTCTTGGGCAGAAAGAAGTTGGAGACTGCTAATGATAAAACTTAGGATAAGTATTTTTTTCATGATTTAGGAATAAAAATCTAAAACGTTAGTGGGACTGATTTTAGTTTTGTTACGATTAAACCTGAATCACACCCAAATTAAATTTCTTTTCAATAGGCGAGTGGTTGGCTGCTTCAATTCCCATAGATATCCAGGTGCGGGTTTCTAATGGATCTATTATAGCATCAGTCCAAAGTCGTGCTGCTGCATAATAAGGAGAAACTTGCGCATCGTAACGTGCTTTGATTTTATCGAATAATTCTTGTTCTACTTTTTCGTCTACCGTTTCGCCTTTGGCTTTTAAAGACGAAGCTTCTATTTGAGCCAATACTTTTGCGGCTTGTGTTCCGCCCATAACAGCAAGTTCAGCACTTGGCCAAGCAAATATTAATCTTGGATCATAGGCTTTTCCACACATGGCATAATTTCCGGCACCATACGAATTCCCA
>CALQCV020000018.1 GCA_943329165.2 Candidatus Nitrotoga sp. CP45
TTAGTCAAGCTTCTTAGTTTAGTTCTAACGAAAGCTGGACCTTTGCCCGGTTTAACGTGAAGGAACTCAATAATTTTGTAAATATCGTGATTGAATTTTATGCATAATCCGTTTCTAATATCTGATGTAGATGCCATTTTTATGTTTATTTGTTAATTTGGTTATTTGAGTATTTAAGTATTTAGTTACGATCCAGAGTATCCTTTCATGATTCCTCTTGATGAATTTCTGATAAAATCTAAAATCTCATCACGCTCGGGTGAAGCCGACATTTCAGCCTCGATGATACCAACGGCTTGTGATGTATTATAGTTTTTTTGATACAGAATTCTATAAATATCTTGTATCTCTCTTATCTTTTCGGATGTAAATCCTCTTCGTCTTAATCCGACAGAATTTATTCCAACATAAGAAAGTGGTTCTTTTGCAGCCTTAGTATATGGCGGAACATCTTTACGTACTAACGAACCACCAGAAATCATAGCGTGATCACCAATTTGTATAAACTGATGAATAGCAGCTAATCCTCCAATGATGGCATAATTTCCAACGATTACATGACCGGCCAAAGCTACTCCATTTACAATAATGGCATTATCACCAATATGACAATCGTGAGCAATATGTGCTGTTGCCATGATAAGACAGTTATTTCCAATTTTTGTTTGACCGGATGCAATTGTACCACGATTAATCGTAACACATTCTCTAATAGTTACATTATCGCCAATAACTGCAAGTGATTCTTCTCCACCAAATTTTAAATCTTGAGGAACAGCAGCAATTACAGCTCCAGGAAAGATGTTACAATTTTTTCCTATTCGAGCGCCTTCCATGATAGTAACATTGGATCCAATCCAAGTTCCATCGCCAATAATTACATTATTGTGTATGGTTGTAAAAGGTTCGATTACTACATTTTTGGCGATTTTTGCACCTGGATGTACATAGGCTAACGGTTGATTCATTTGTCTTTTTTATTTTTTTAATTAGTCAAATGTAATTCGGTTTTGTAATTGATTTCAATTATAAAACGCTTATTTCATAACTTATTGTTTTTTAGCAATTTGTGCCATTAATTCTGCTTCGGCTACTAATTTTCCATTAGCGTAAGCTTTAGCCTGCATGTGACAAATACCTCTTCTTATAGGGGTTATTAAATCACATTTAAATATCAAAGTATCACCTGGCAATACTTTATGTTTGAATTTTACATTATCAATTTTCATGAAGAATGTCAAATAATTTTCAGGATCAGGAACAGTACTCAATACTAATATTCCTCCTGTTTGCGCCATGGCTTCTACAATGATTACACCCGGCATAACTGGTGCCTCAGGAAAATGTCCAACAAAAAAACCTTCGTTCATGGTGACATTTTTCATTCCAACAACATGACTTTCTGACATTTCAATGATTCTGTCTATAAATAAAAAAGGAGGTCTGTGCGGAAGAATACTCATAATCTTATGAATATCCATTAGCGGTTCCAAATTCAAATCATAAACAGGTACTTGATTGCGTTGTTCTATTTTAATTATTTTGGACAATTTCTTTGCAAACTGAGTGTTTACAAAATGTCCAGGTTTATTAGCAATTACTTTTCCTTTGATACGCATGCCAACCAAAGCTAAATCACCTATGACATCAAGCAATTTGTGACGTGCCGCTTCGTTTGGATAATGCAAAGTCAGGTTATCCAAAATCCCATTTGGTTTAACCGAGATTGAATCTTTTCCAAAAGCAATTTTAAGATTCTCAATGGTCTTTGGTGAAATTTCTTTATCTACATAAACGATTGCGTTATTCAAATCGCCACCTTTTATCAAACCATTATCCAATAATGTTTCTAATTCGTGAAGGAAACTAAACGTTCTGGCATCAGCAATCTCCGATTTAAATTCTGAAATGTTTTTCAGCGTTGCGTTTTGAGTTCCCAAAACTTTTGTGCCGAAGTCTACCATTGTAGTTATTTGATATTCATCGGAAGGCATAAGAAGAATTTCACTTCCTGTTGCTTCATCTGTAAAAGAAATTACTTCTTTTACAACATAATAAAGACGTTCCGAATCTTGCTCGACAACTCCTGCTTTTTCTATTGCTTCAACAAAAAACTTAGAAGAACCATCCATAATTGGCGGCTCAGATTCATTTAGTTCAATAATTACGTTATCAACATCGCAACCTACAAAAGCAGCAAGAACATGTTCTGAAGTTTGGATTTTAACTCCCAATTTTTCAAGGTTAGTGCCACGTTGTGTATTCACTACGTAGTTTGCATCAGCTTCAATAACCGGAGAACCTTCTAAATCTACTCTAACAAAGGTATAACCGTTGTTAACAGGCGCAGGTTTGAAAGTCATTTTCACTTCTTTTCCAGTATGAAGTCCAACACCCGTAAGGGAAATTTCGTTCAGAATGGTTTTTTGTTTAACCATGGTAAGCTATTTAATTTGTATTATTTTTTTTTAATTCTTCAATATCGGCAACAATCTTTGGCAAATTTCTAAAATGAACATAGGATTTACTGTAGTCAGCATATCCAAAAGACGGACTGCCTTGCAATATTTCGCCATCATTTATATTTTTACCAACACCCGATTGAGCCTGAACCCGAACATTATTTCCAATAGTAATATGCCCGGCAATACCTACTTGTCCACCAATCATACAATTGCTGCCAATTTTAGTTGAACCAGCAATACCCGTTTGCGCCGCAATAACCGTATTCTCGCCAATTTCGACATTGTGTGCAACTTGGATATGATTGTCTAGTTTTACTCCTTTTCGGATTAATGTTGTGCCTAAAGTCGCTCTGTCAATAGTAGTGTTTGCACCTATTTCGACATCATCCTCAATGATAACATTTCCAATTTGCGGAATCTTAGTAAAAGTTCCATCTTCAGTTGGAGCAAAACCAAAACCATCTGAACCAACAACACATCCGGAATGAAAGTTACAATTATTTCCTATTTCCGTTTCAGAATATATTTTTACGCCTGCAAAAAAAATACAGTTATCGCCTATGGTTGTGTTATCACCAATAAAACAATTTGGATATATTTTTACATTGTTACCAATAGTTACGTTTTTTCCAATGTAGCTAAAGCTTCCCAAATAAAGATGTTCCCCATAAGTCACATTGTCCGAAATCACTGATGGCTGTTCAATTCCCGATTTCATTAGCTTTACTTGGTTGTAATATTCTAACAACTTTGAAAAAGACTGATAAGCATCTTCCACTTTAATTAAAGTAGTATTTAACTCATTTTCAGGAATAAAATCATTATTTACGATGGTAATAGTAGCCGCTGTAGTGTAAATAAAATTAACATACTTTGAGTTAGCTAAAAACGTTAGCGAACCTTGAGTTCCTTCCTCTATCTTAGCTAATTTAAAGACTACGGCATTAGGGTTGCCTACTACTTCGCCTTCCAGAATTTCCGCTATTTGAGCTGCTGTAAATTTCATCTTAGGTTGCTTTATTTTTTAAAGGTATAAGATGGAACTCACCAACATCTTGATGTGATTCATTGAAAATATGTGCAGTTTGTTTCATTGGCACAAAAGTATAAAAAAATAGATTTTAATGTTAAATTTCTTGAAGTAGTTTTGGATAACAAATGAAATACTTCGTGACTGGTTTTGACAACGCTTTCAAATTCAATTGGTCAGAAGCTTCAATAACATCTTCAATGGTTTTGTCTTTCTTTAAAATCCTAATTGGCTCTGCGTCTTTGCTGTAAGCTTGGTTTTTAATCTTTCCTTTAAAGATAAAATACTTGGCTTCTTGTTCAGTAATATCGTGCTCTTTTGCAAAACGGGTAGTCATTTCTACTAATACTTCTTTTGGAAACTTTTCGCTGTTGAGTTTTATTTTTGATAAGTCTCTGTTGATAATCATTTTACTCAAACTGCTCAGTATAAAATCATCGTGATACTGCCAATTTTTTAATGCACTAATAATATCAAAATCATCAAGTTGCGCAAAGCTATCTAAATTAGTATTAGAAAAATTTTCGACTGTTATTTTGTGTTCCATAAAATGCTTTAACGGTTTGCTGCATTCAATATCAACACCATTATGAAGTAATTCTTTGGCTCTTTTTAGCGCATTGGTCAACGTCAATTCGGCCACCAAACTTGTCTTGTGTAAATAGGCTTGCCAGTACATTAATCGTCTTGCCATTAGGAACTTTTCGATAGAATAGATACCTTTTTCTTCCATCACTAAAAAATCATCCATCACATTAAGCATCTGAATTAATCGGTCCGAATTGATATTTCCTTCGGCAACGCCTGAATAAAAACTATCGCGCTTCAAATAGTCCATTCTATCCATATCGAGTTGGCTTGATATCAACTGCAACATGAATTTTCTATGATATTCTCCTTTAAAAATTTGAATCGCCAAACTCAACTGTCCATCAAACTCTTCGTTAAGTTTGTTCATAAACAATAATGAAATTTCTTCATGATGCACTTCTACAATGCTATGTTCCAAAGTATGTGAAAACGGTCCATGCCCAATATCGTGCAAAAGTATTGCAATGTATAAAGCATTTTCTTCTTCTTTTGTAATCGTAACTTCTTTGGAGCGCAACACTTCAACTGCTTTTTGCATTAGGTGCATTGCACCAATTGCGTGATGAAAACGAGTATGATGCGCACCGGGATAAACCAAATACGACAACCCCATTTGCGTAATACGACGTAAACGTTGAAAATAAGAATGCTGAATTAAATCATAAATCAACGTATTTGGAATGGTGATAAAACCATAAATCGGGTCGTTGAATATTTTGAGTTTATTAGTGTTGCTCACAAATTTGTAATTTTTTTAACCACATAGAAACATAGTTCTTTTTTTATCTTCAAAGTTCGTTTCACTCTGTTAAAGAAAATCATCCCTATCTGAATCCAAGAATGGGACTATACAATTCTTTTTTCCTTTGTTTCTATATGGTAAAATTTTATATTAATATGCCGTGCTTGTTTGATTTTAGTAAAGATATAAATTTATACCAAAGCTTTAAAATAGTCTTTCAATAGTTTATCATTCTCTCGCGTTGGAGTGAAAACTTCCAATATCATTGGTCTGTCGTTTTGATTATATACTTTTGACAATCCTTTTTGCAATGAAGCATCATCACTTGCTATTGTATAATCAAACTGATACATTTTGGCTAAATGTTCAGCCGTTAAACAATGAGAAGTTTCAAAATACCTGTTGAATATTTCTGTTTCCTTATGTCCCGGTAATATTCTAAAAATGCCGCCACCGCCGTTATTTATTAAAATGATCTTAAAATTCTTTGGAATGTAATTGTTCCAAAGCGCATTGCTATCGTATAGAAATCCAACATCACCAGTAATTAAAACTGTGGGTCTTTTGCTACCTACTGCAGCGCCAATAGCGGTTGAAGTGCTGCCATCAATACCACTTGTACCTCTATTGCAAAATACTTCAATCGATTTATCAATATCAAACAACTGCGCATATCGAATAGCCGAACTGTTACTGATTTGCAATTGGACTGCTTCCGGTAAGCTTACTAGTATGCTTTCAAATGCTTTTAGATCGCAAAATGGAACTTGAGAAAGAAAATCGGTATGTTTTACTTTTCGGTTTGAATGAATATTTTGGAAAGTTGCTTTATAATTGCTGTCAATATTTTTTACAAAAGGTAAAAATTGTTTGAAAAACTGATTTGGTTCTACTTCAAAATGCTTGGTAAGAATTCCAAATGTGTCATAGGCACGATGCTGATCAATATGCCAATGATGTTTTGGTTTGTATTTCCGGAGAAATGCCTTTACTCTTTTAGAAACAATCATACCGCCAAACGTAATCAGAATCCTTGGTTGCAATTCACGAAATTCAGACGGAGAAAATGGGGTGATTAGTGTATCGATGTTATTGATAAAACTTGGGTGATGTATATTAGACGTTGTTTCCGTCAAAACAACAATTGACGGCATGGCTGCTAATTGTTCCAACCACTTTTGCTCAATAGCATTTGGGGCGCATTCACCTACCAGAATTAAAATCTTCTTACTGTGATTCCAAAGTGTCGAAAAAGAAATAATATCATCAACATTTACCAATCTGTGGCTTTTAAGCAAACCGGTAATATTAAAATCTACTGCAAGTTTATTTGTTGTTTCGTATAATGGTTCTTCAAACGGAACATTTATATGTACCGGACCTTTTCGGGCAATGGCAACATTGATGGCTTGATTGATAAAAACATCATTTTCTTCTGATGCATCTTCAGTTAGATTGGCATTGTATAACGAATGATTTATAAAAACATTTTCCTGTCGAATGGTTTGTCCATCGCCAATATCAATTTTGTCAAAAGGTCGGTCTGCTGAAATAACAATAAATGGAATCTGACTATAAAACGCTTCGGCCAAAGCGGGATAATAATTTAATAATGCCGATCCTGAAGTACAAACCACGGCAACTGGTTTTTTGGTTTGTTGTGCAATGCCCAAAGCAAAGAAAGCCGCACAACGTTCATCTGCAATACTATAACAAACAAACTTTGGATTATTGGTAAATCCTATTGTTAAAGGTGCGTTTCTAGAACCTGGGGAAATAATTACATTATGAATTCCTTTGGCTTGGCATATTTCAATAATGCTCTGTGCTAAAGGTATTTTAGGGTAAATCATTGTTGTTTTTTAATGGAAACAAAGATACAAATTGTATCTCTTTTTCAATACTGTAATTTGTTTTCTTACATTTACAACTAACTATTTACTTATGGAAATAAAAGTCAGACCTTATCAAACTCAAGATGCCGAAACCATCGTTGCTGCTCTTAATTATTATATTGCAAACTCAACAGCATTATATGATTATGAATTGCGGACATCAGAACAGCAACAAGCCATTTTTGAGGAGAAACTTACCAAAGGATTTCCTGTAATAGTGGCAACAATTGATAATTGTGTAGTGGGTTTTGGTTATTACAGTGAATTTCGTTTTCGAGAAGCTTATAAGTTTACAGTAGAACATTCCATTTATGTGATGCCAAGCGAACTTGGAAAAGGAATTGGAAAAGTGATATTACAAAACTTAATTGATTTAGCTAAAAAGCAAAAATTACATACAATGGTTGCAGTTATTGATGATGAAAACCAAGGTTGTATTGCCTTACAAGAGAAGTTTGGATTTTCAACTGTTGGTATTATTAAAGAAAGTGGCTTTAAGTTTGACCGATGGTTGCACAGTGTAATTATGCAACTAATATTGGAATAAACTAAATTATATCTATTCCGTTTTCTTCTAATATTCCTAAAAGATAACTGCTTTCACTGGGATTGTATTTTTCGATTCCGCTTTGATACCATTTAGAAATAACTTCAATTTGGAAAGCAGTATAATCGTCATCGTTTATACTAATTCCAAGCATTCCGGCCAAAAGAAAATCTTCTAAAACTTTATTGGTAACAATTAGTTTTGGAATCCCGTGATCAACTTTACCGTTCATTCGTTCGTAATCTAATCGTCCTTGACTAAATCCAAAAACATAAGCCTCGTTTTGATTTTCATCCATCTTTAAATATGGATTTAAACCATTTGAATAACCTTTTAAATAATCTTGTCTGTATACTGGACTGAATATATTCTTCATAACTAGAAATGTGGTGGTATTGAAATTTTTTTCAAACTTATAGAGAATGATTGTGTAATTATATAAAAATCGTTCAAAGGAATAAAAACTCTTTAAATCACAACAGCAGTGTCGTTAATCGATAAAATAAATGCAAAAAGCCTGATGAACTTCATCAGGCTTTTTGAAATAAAAAATTTTTAATTACTATTTTCCATTAATCCATCCTACGATTGCAGCATCTGTTGGTAATACTCTTGGAGATAACACTTTCACCAATTCTCCTTTTTCATTAATTAAATATTTTTGGAAGTTCCACTCCACTTCGCTGTCTTGCAAACCGTTCTTACTTTTCTGTGTCAAGAACTTATAAACATTGTCAATATCACTTCCTTTTACAGAAACTTTGCTCATCATTGGAAACGTAACACCATAATTTAATTGACAAAACTTGGCAATCTGTTCATTACTTCCTGGTTCTTGTGAACCAAAATTATTAGCTGGAAAACCTACTATTACAAAATTAAGATCTTTATACTTCTCGTATATCGCTTCCAAATCTTTGTATTGTGGTGTAAGTCCACATTCTGAAGCCGTATTCACTATTAATATTTTTTTTCCTTTTAGAGAAGCAAAATCAAACTCCTTACCATATAAATCGGTTACTTTAAATTGATAGATTGTCTCTGCCGAAATAGCTGCTTGTGTTTCCATTGTTTTATTATTTGTTTTATTATACTGTGCCTGATTTTGACAACTCCAAAGCAGCAATAAGCTGCAAGTTAATAGTAGAGACTTTCTCATAGCTTTAATTTTTATAAAATTACTCATTATTTTAAAAGTTCATGTTATACAATTGCTAAAGTTTTAGCAAAGCAAAAAGTCACAATTACATCAGGACTTTATTTGTTACTTTCTATAATATTTTCGATGCTTAAAATACGCTACTAGTCCTATTAAACTCATTCCACCCAACGATTGCCAGATCCAACTTAAAGATTTGGCTTCTCCACTAGCATAAGAGTGCAAACCTACCAAGTGGAAATTTACTCCATAATAAGTGAATAATATAGACACAAAAGCATACATCGCCATTAAATTAAATATCCATTTGTTTCGCAATGCTGGAACAAACCGTGCGTGAATAACAAAGGCATAAACCATAATACTAATTAAAGCCCAAGTTTCTTTTGGATCCCAACCCCAATACCTACCCCAACTTTCATTGGCCCATTGTCCGCCTAAAAAGTTACCAATAGTTAGCATTATCAATCCAACTGTCAAGGCCATTTCATTGATAATCGTAATTTCTTTGATATTCAATTCCATTATAGTTTTGTTTTTTTCGGTGGTGAAAATCATCAATAACAAGGATACAAAACCTAAAATCATTCCTAACGCAAACGGCCCATAACTAGCCACAATAACCGCAACATGTATCATTAACCAATACGAATTTAACACGGGTTGCAAATTCGCAATTTCGGGATCAATCCAATTCGCATAAGCTGCTGTTAATATTATAGCCGATACAAAAGCACAGGCAGCAACTGTTAATTTCGAAGTACTTTTATAATAGATTCCAAAAAATACCGAACCCAAAAATTCAGGTGAAAAAGCCGGTTTCATTTTCCATGCAAATGCCAGTCCGAAGAACATAGTTGACCAAGCCACGTAAACAATGGCTTCGTACGCATTACTCCATGGCGCGTGACCCGAAATATACCAGCGGAAAATTAATGCTATCGTATGCAAAGTGAAAAATAATCCTATTATCACATGCATACTATTAACTAGAAATGTCAACCATTTTCTTTCTTTAAAAATTCCGATTATGATAAACAAAAACAGTAATGCGGATGCTGTTAAATACCAATAAGGCAATTTTTGCAGCACATCGTATTTGTTATACAATATCTCATAATCTATCTTTTTATCTGATGGACGAACCGCTTTTCCAAACTTTTTTTGGTAATTTTCAATACCTACCAAAAATGTATTTGCCATCGTATAATTGTTATCCTGTGTTGCTTTTAACAAAGTATCAAGATAAATTGGTAGTGCATTTTTAATAGTGTCTAAAGCTGTTCCTGTTTGATGACTCGCTTCTAAAAACGAAACCCATTTGTTATTGGCATCTTTTGGTATTGGGAAAATCCGCAATATTTTTCCGCTTAAAGCTGCATTTAAAAGATTTACTTTTTTGTCAGTTTCTACAAAGTCTTTTTCAAACTGATTCGGATTAGCTGCTTTATAGGATTCATCCAAATAAGGCGATAATTTATAATTTCCTCTGTCATCAAAACACGAACGGAATGTGGCATATTTTGCATCCGATTTAATACCCAGAATTTTTCGGATACTATCATTACCACTTTTTATATAAATCAAAGGAACTTCAAACCAAACGGATGGAAACTGTGTCATCGAAATAAAAACTTGATCAGAATTCATTTCGTTGTGTGTGTTTTTGTGACTCACTTTTCGCAACAATTCTGATGAAAACGTATTAATAGGTTTCATTCTTCCGCCATCATCCTGAATAACCAATCTTCCAAACTGAGCGGCATGTTTTTCGGAAACCTTATATTTATTAAGAACGGAATCTATCTGCCTTTGCGAAGACATATTGTTATGACTGCCATTATTTTGAGCCAATCCGTTAAAAGAAATTAACAAAATTAGTGTAGATAAAAGTTTGGCTTTTTTCGTTTTCACATTGTCCAATTTTCGTTTTAAATCGGTAAACCGCGTGTTTTTAACAAACAAAATAGCCAACATACAAAAGAACAACATGAAATAACCAATATACGTTATGGCCGTTCCCCAAAAATCATGATTTACAGAAAGAACGGTTCCTTTTTCATCAGGATCAAAAGACGCTTGGAAGAAACGATATCCCTTATGGTCTAAAATATTATTCATATATATTCTAGCATCATACTTTTTGGTAGAATCCAGAATAGTAACTTTACTTTCATAAGACGAATAGCTTTTTTCGGTTCCTGGGTATTTTTGTGCAATAAAATCATTGAGTTTTAGGCTAAAAGGTAAGGTATAAACTTTACTACCGTAACTCAATGTAAACTCAAGATTTCCAAGTTTGACTACCTTTGGCTCGCCTTGTTTTCCTTTTGATCCAACTAACGTAACTTCTTGTGCTGCGCCATCAGTTTTTAAAAGTAATGTAACGGCATCATCACCATTTTTGGCTTTAAAATTACCACTGGCTTGATACGTTTTAAATCCTCTTTTAGGCTGGTCGGGAATTACGAATTGTGCGCCACCAACAGTATACAAAGAGCGATACATTAACGGTTGAACCACATCTTTAGTTACTTTTCCTTGGAATTTATCCGCCATTCGCATGAACTGTCCATCAAACGGAGAAGAAATAGTATTGGTTTGGGTATCAATATTAATCGCGCCTTTGGTTGGTTTGTTTAAAGCAAATAGCACATTGTGAATATCCTGAATTTCACCTTCTTTGAGCATGTGTTCGTGACGTGTTCCGCCACCCGATTCTACCAACTTCAGATAAACATCGCCTGTAGCTGATTCTTTTATAGTTTCTTTGGCATCAAGCACAAAGTCTTTAAACTGGACTTCAAACGGAACGTTATCAAATTTGTCGTGAATAGAAAAATGGTTGTTGGTAACTGGAGACAGCAACAATGGTTTTTCAAAAACTCGGCGCATCATTTTTCCTTCGTACATACCATCAACAAAAACCGTTAAATAATTTTTATCAGAAAAAAACTGATTGGAAGCAGCTCCCTCGCGTATCGGCATCATGCCTTCGTAACTTATATATCGGGTAATAAAAGCACCCGAAATGATAAAAATCCACGATAGATGCAGCAATAAAGTTGCCCATTTTTCTTTTTTATACAATTGATAACGCTTGATATTTCCGATGAAATTAATTACAAAAAACAACATGATTCCTTCGAACCACCAGGCATTGTAAACCCATATTCTTGCTGTGTCAGTATTGTATTTGCTTTCGACGAATGTTCCGACAGCCATCGCCACAGCAAAACCAAGAAACAAAATAGCCATTAAACGTGTAGAGAATAAAATCGAGTATATTTTCTTTTCCATAAGTTGGAATAAATTTTTAAAAATCCTTACTTTTCGGGAGTACAAAAATATGGTAAATAAATAGATTTCTACTTCATTTATTTAGGGTTTTAGTACTTTTTTATGAGTTGTTGATTTCTTTTATTTAAACTAAAAAATGAAAATTATTTTCGATAATTTAGCCCCATGATTCGAGTATCGATTATTGGTTCGGGAAATGTTGCCCAGCATCTTATTGAAGCATTCAGTAAAACCGCTGATATTGAATTAGTTCAAGTATATGCGAGAAAGACAGCAGCAGTTTCTCAATTGATTCCAATTGACAAAATAACTTCTGATTTTAGCGAATTAAAACCTGTTGACCTTACGATTATTGCAGTCACTGATGATGCTATTGCAAGTGTTTCAAAACAACTTCTGTTTAAAAATCAATTTGTTGTACATACTTCGGGAAGTGTATCAATAGAAACACTGGACAGCAAAAACCGTCAAGGTGTTTTTTATCCGTTGCAAACGTTTTCCAAATCAAAAGAAGTCGATTTTAAAATAATTCCGATTTGCCTGGAAGCACAAAACGAAAAAGACTTTCAAATCCTTGAAACCGTTGCTACATGCATTTCAAACACAGTTTATAAAATCAATTCCCAGCAACGAAAAGCATTGCATATAGCCGCTGTTTTTGTGTCTAACTTTGTCAATCATTTGTATCAAATTGGTAACGATATTTGCATTAAAAATGAGTTATCGTTTGATATTTTAAAACCTTTAATTCAGGAAACGGCTACTAAAATTTTGAGCCTTTCGCCAAAAGAAGCGCAAACCGGACCAGCCAAACGTAAAGACACTCAAATAATAAATGCGCATCTGAACTTTTTAAAAGATGACAACCAAAAAGAAATCTATAAATTGCTAACAAAATCAATTATCGATAATGGGAAAAAGTTATAAAGAAATACTAAACAACATCACGACTTTAATTTTTGATGTAGATGGTGTATTAACTGATAGTTCAGTTCATATCACACCAACAGGCGAAATGTTACGAATAATGAACATTCGTGATGGTTTTGCTCTGAAAGCTGCCATTGAAAGCGGTTATCGTGTTTGCATCATTTCGGGCGGAAATAATGAAGGCGTCCGCATCCGATTACAAAATTTGGGGATTACAGATATTCATTTAGCTTCGCCTGATAAAGTCGCCACTTTTAATGAATACATTAAAAAATACAAGATAAATCCAGAAGAAGTTTTATATATGGGTGATGATATTCCCGATTATCATGTGATGCAGTTAGTTGGGTTAGCCGTCTGTCCGCAAGATGCAAGTCAGGAAATAAAAGCGATCTGCAAATACATTTCACATAAGAAAGGTGGAAAAGGCGCAGTTCGGGAAATGATTGAACAGGTAATGAAAGTGCAAGGCAAGTGGCATATGTATTATAATGGAAAACATGATTAGTCTCAGTAAACAGTCTCAGTACGCAGAAAAACTGAGACTGAGACTGAAAACTAATTTGAACACTAAAATCTTATACTGAACACTTTTATATGAAATACCTAAAATTAATACGTTACCAAAATCTACTGCTACTTGCTTTTATGCAGCTACTTTTTCGTTATGGATTTTTGAAATTCCAAAACATCTTTTTATCACTAAATGATTGGCAATATGGATTGTTAGTTTTGGCAACCATTTTAATTGCCGCTGCCGGATATGTTATCAATGATATTTTGGATCAGGAAACGGATTATGATAACGATAAGGGAAATGTAATTGTTGGTAAATTTATTTCTGAAAAAGCGGCTTACAACTTGTATTTTGTACTCAATATAACCGGAGTTGGGATTGGTTATTATTTAGCCAATGTGATTCACAAACCTAGCTTTGCTGGTGCGTTTATAATTGTTTCTGCCACATTATATATGTATGCTACGAGTTTAAAACAAATGCTTTTGATAGGTAATATTGTTGTTGCTTTGCTACTATCATTTAGTGTTGTTATAATTGGACTTTTTGATTTGTTGCCGGCCACTTATGAAGGGAATCAAACAGAAATGGGTGTTATGTTTTCGATATTAATTGACTATGCAATTTTTGCGTTTATAATTAATTTGATTCGAGAAATAGTGAAAGACATGGAAGATGTAGAAGGCGATTACAATAACGGAATGAGCACTTTACCAATTGCAATCGGAAATGAAAAAACTTCAAAGATTGCTGCAGTATTAGGTTTTATTGCAACGCTGATTTTGCTTTGGTACATGAATGATAATTTAATGTCGTCTAAACTATATTATGCGGTCATTTATGGGTTACTATTTGTTGTAGCTCCAATGATTTTCTTTGTGGTTAAAATTTGGAACGCCAAAACAAAAGAAGATTTTCGTTTACTAAGTACTGTTTTGAAATGGATAATATTTTTTGGAATTCTATCCATCTTAGCTGTCAATTTAAACATAATGCAGAATGTTAAAGGATAAACTAAAAGACTATAAAATAATCCTAGCTTCGGGTTCGCCCAGAAGACAACAGTTTTTCAAAGATTTTGATCTTGATTTCGAAATCCGATTAAAAGATATTGAAGAAATATATCCGGATGATTTGCAAGGGATTGAAATCACTAACTATTTAGCCCAATTAAAAGCCAATGCTTTTGACGGAGAAATAGCGTCAAACGAACTTTTGGTAACCAGCGATACCATTGTCTGGTTGAATGGCAAAGCCCTAGGAAAACCGAAAGATTATAATGATGCTTTTGCTATTCTAAAATTATTATCAAACGAAACGCACGAGGTAATTACCTCGGTTTGTTTTAAAACAATTCTAAAAACAGAAACCATTTTTGATATTACCAAAGTAACTTTCAATCAGCTTTCGGATGATGCTATTCATTATTATCTCGACAACTACAAGCCTTTTGATAAAGCTGGTTCTTATGGCATTCAGGAATGGATCGGCTTAATTGGAATTACCAAAATTGATGGTTCCTACACAAATGTTGTTGGATTGCCAACTGAAAAAGTATATCATTATTTGAGTAATTGGGATTGAAAATAGTAACTTTACTAAAAACTACTTTCAATGTCTAACACTATGAAATTCCCACTCTATATTAAACTTTCAGCCATACTGATAAGCTTGGTAGTGCTATTTATTACGCTTTTTTTTGGTCAAGATATTATTTCTCCCGTATTGCTCTCGCTCGTTTTCGCGATAATGCTCCGCCCTATAGTTGGCTTTCTGATAAAAAAACTCCGCTTTCCTCATTTTGTCGCAGTAATTTTTGCAATTTTTCTGTTTGTGATGCTGTTTTTAGGGGTTTTCTATTTTATATCTATGCAAATAAGTGATATGGCAAATGATTGGGGGAAAATTAAAAATAATTTCTACTACCATATTGAACACTTTCAGCAAATTATTAGAGAAAA
>CALQCV020000019.1 GCA_943329165.2 Candidatus Nitrotoga sp. CP45
ACATTTATAATGACATGTTTCGCCTGGATATTTTTCAGGGCAAAAACAATCAACGATGCCATTTTGTATATCAAACGAATGGTAACCGATATGCGTTTTTCAGAGCAATATTTCAGTATCGAACGCTATAGTAATGAGCTTTTGTTACTATTGCTTTTATTTGTAATTGTCGAATGGAACAGCCGAACCAAAATAGAACCAATTTCCGGAAAATATAGTTGGCTGAAATTAGGCTTATGCTTAGCTGTTATTTTGGCTTTGGGAGTGTTTTCGGATTATAAGGAATTTATTTATTTTCAATTCTGATGAAATCGAAGATTCACGACACGAGCGCCAGCGAACTGGTGAAACAATTCAAAAAAAAACAATTTTAAAACAATGAGTAAAAAGTTTGTAATCTTCATAGTAAAAGTCCTGATGATACTCATTCTAACAATGGGATTGCTTGACGTATTCTATACTTTTGTTTACAAGCAAAATGATGATCGAAATAAAATCAGTTACCTATACAATTCAAAAGATAAAAATTATGATGTTGTTTTCCTCGGTTCTTCCCGCATCAACAATCATTTGGCTCCAAAAATATTTAATGAGCAAGGCTATAAAACTTTCAACTTTGGGATAACGCGTTCCCGACTAGATGAATCAGCATTGATGTTAAAGTTGATGGTCGAACGCAACTATAAAATTAAAAATCTTATCCTGCAGGTAGATTTGAATATTAACACAAATGATCATTCCGAAGCCATACGTTCTTTATTTATGCCTTATTTGCATCAATCACAAATTATTCGGAATCATTACAAAGATATACCTGAATTCAATAAACTGGTTTATATTCCGTTTTACAGGTATCTGCATTATGATGCTCGGGTTGGTTTTAGAGAAATGTATTATTCATTAATCCACAAAAAAACAAATGCATTGGATAATGATGGGTTTAATCCTTTAAAATCAATCCCCGGAAAAATGGTTCCGGCAGATTTATCGAAATATTATCCGAAAAAGAATATAGCATACGAAGAAATAAAAGCCATTTGCAAAAAAAATAATATCAATTTAATTGCAATAACAACACCAATGTGCATGAGTACTACAAACAGGGATTATTTCAATCATATTAATTCGGTTTATCCCGAAATCCATAGATTTGAGAACGCCGTAACTGATGATAAGTATTTTTCAACCTGCGGCCATATGAACAAAGCTGGTGCGATTGAATTTACGAAGGTAATATTCAGCGCCTTTTTTAAACCCAAAGTAAAACCTTGAGAAAACTAAACTACATACTTTTTCTTTTCAGCTTTGCCTCTTTTGCGCAACACAATTCCAAAATGATTGTGGAAGTTGACAACGAAAAGAAGGAATTGACAGTCAATCAGGAATTGTCATTCTTCAATCAAACCAATGATACCTTAACTAATATCGTTTTGAATGATTGGATGAATGGATATTCTTCGAAAAACACTCCTTTGGCAGCGAGATTTTCCGATGAGTTTGGAAGAAGTTTTCATTTGGCCAAAGAAAAAGAAAGAGGCAGGACTAGTGCTATTACCATCACTGATAAAAGCCAAACTTTGTTGACTTGGGAAAGAGATAAAAACTATCCCGATGTTATTCAAATTCGACTTAAAGAAAAGTTACTGCCAAATCAAAAAGCAATCTTTACACTTAGTTATACTGTGAAGATCCCAAGTGATAAATATACAAAATATGGCTACAGCGAAAACGGTAAAATGTATCTCAAAAACTGCTTTCTTATTCCGGCGCGATATGAAAATAAAGGGTTTGTCAAATATGATAATTTAAATTTAGACGATTGTGCTAATGGTTTATCTGACTATGATGTAGAAATCAAAATTCCTCAAAATTTTGACTTAGATTCCGATTTAAAAGAAATTCAAAAAGAAACTATAAATGGATTTAATGTTTATCATCTGACTGGGAAAAATTGTTTGGATTTCATTTTTTTTATAGATGAGAAAAAGGATTTTGAAATCTATAGAAACAATAACTTTGAAGTAATTTCCAATTTAAAAGACGATAGGTTAAACGATATTCGAAGAGCTATTCTTATTGATAGAATTGTGAATTATGTTTCCGAAAACCTAGGTAAATATCCACAATCAAAAATAACTGTTGCTCAAGCCGATTATGATCGAAATCCTTTTTACGGATTAAATCAATTGCCTCTTTTTATCAGTCCGTTTCCTGATGAATTTTTGTATGAAATTAAGTTTCTTAAAACCTACTTAAACAATTATCTGCACAATACTTTACGGCTTGATCCAAGAAAAGACAACTGGATTTATGACGGAATCCAGGTCTATATCATGATGAAATATATAGAAGAATATCATCCTGATAGTAAGATGATGGGAAGTGTTGCCAAATTGAAAATGTTGAAAGGTTATAATATGGTAAGCCTTAATTTTAATGGTCAATACAGTTATTTGTATATGTTAATGGCACGTAAAAACCTAGACCAGCCATTGTCAAATCCAAAAAACACTTTGATAAAATTCAACGAAAAAATAGCTTCAAAATACAGAGCCGGATTAAGTTTTAGGTATTTAGACAGTTATCTTCAAAACGAAGTGGTTTCAAATAGCATCAAACAATTTCTTGTTTTGAATAGAACGCAGCAAACGCAACGAAAAGATTTTGAAAATATTTTAACTACCTACTCCCCTAAAAAAATTGACTGGTTTTTTGATAAAATAATCGATTCCCGAGACATTATCGATTTTAAATTTGACAAGGTTACCCGAACCAAAGACAGTATTAGTTTTTCGCTAAAAAACAAAACTGAAACCAACGTTCCCATATCGGTTTATGGTATAAAAGATAAAAATGTTGTTTTCAAAAAATGGTATTATACCATTACTACAGATAGCATTTATACTATTCCGAGAAATGATGCGGAGAAAATTGTTATCAATTACAAAAATGAAGTTCCCGAATATAATCTGAGAAACAACTGGCGTTCCTTAAACAGCTTGCGCGTGACTAATCGTCCGATAAAATTCATTTTTTTTAAAGATTTAGAAGACCCATATTACAATCAGGTTGTCTATATTCCGACTTTAGAATACAATTTATATGATGGTTTTTTACCCGGAATCCGTTTTCATAACAAAACCATTTTAGACAAACAGTTCACATTTGATTTAAATCCGACTATTTCAACCAAAGCGCAAAGCCTTTCGGGTAAAGGGTTTATATATTACAATCAATTCAATCGAGATAGTAATTTGTATCATATCCGCTATATGATGAGTGGGCATTATTTGCATTACGCCCCTGACGCTTATTATACTAAGCTGGCACCAACAGTTTTCCTATATTACAGACCCGATGATTTTAGAGACAACCGTAAACAAACTATTGTTATAAAAGAAATCATTGTAGATAAGCAAAAGACCGCTTTTACCGTAAGCGAAAACAGCGAAAACTACCAAATTTTTAATGCCAAATACATTGATACCAAAACCGAAGTAACCAACCATTTTTCGTTTTTAGGTGATTTTCAATACTCAACTGTATTTGGAAAACTGTCTACTGAAATTCAATACCGAAAACTTTTTGACAATAACCGATCACTAAATCTTCGCCTGTTTGCAGGAACCTTTTTGCATAATAAAACTACTTCAAACTATTTTGATTTTGGTTTAGACAGACCTTCAGATTATCTTTTTGAAAGCGAATATTTAGGTCGTTCAGAAACCACTGGATTATTTAGTCAGCAATCTATTGTTGCAGATGGGTTTTTTAAATCAAAACTCGAAACTCGAACTGCCAATCGTTGGATGACAACTGTTAATGCTGGTTATAGTATTTGGCGTTGGATTGAAGGTTATGGTGATATAGGTCTTATTAAAAATGCTGACATTGAACCAAAATTTATTTACGACAGCGGAATACGTCTGAATCTCGTAACCGATTATTTCGAATTATACCTTCCTGTTTATTCCAATAACGGTTGGGAAATTGGCCAACAAAATTATGGCGAAAGAATCAGATTTATCGTCGCTTTCCGACCTGAAACACTGATATCACTTTTTACCAGAAAATGGTTTTAAACCAAGATAGAAAACATCTTATTTTAAATATTTTGCTGAATATTCTAATTTTTGTTGAATATTCAATAGCATAATTCCTTTTTGCAACAAATAAATTACAGATAATTAAATTATATTTTCGGTTCAGAATATAATTTATTGCTTCTTTTTATTTAAATTTGTTTCGTCACGAAATAGTTCCCTTTTATGTCCGAAACAACAGCCAAAACAGAGATTACATTTGAAGACTTCAAACAAGAGGTTTTAAATGATTACAAAATTGCCATAATAAGCAGAGAATGTAGTCTTTTAGGTCGAAAGGAAGTACTAACTGGAAAAGCAAAATTCGGAATCTTTGGTGACGGAAAAGAGGTGCCACAATTAGCTATGGCAAAGGCATTTCAAAATGGTGATTTCCGATCTGGTTATTATCGTGACCAGACATTTATGATAGCAATTGGTGCCTTATCCATTCAACAATTTTTTGCCGGTTTATATGGTCATTCCGATTTGGAACATGATCCAATGAGTGCCGGAAGACAAATGGGCGGGCACTTTACCACACACTCAATCGATGAAAACGGGAATTGGAAAAACCTAACCCAACAAAAAAATTCAAGCGCTGATATTTCTCCAACTGCAGGGCAAATGCCGAGATTATTGGGATTAGCACAAGCTTCAAAAATATATCGAAACGTCCGCGGATTAGACAGCTTTACCAATTTTTCTAACAACGGAAATGAAGTTGCTTGGGGAACCATTGGAAATGCTTCCTCTTCGGAAGGGCCTTTTTTTGAAACCATTAATGCGGCTGGCGTTTTACAAGTTCCAATGGTAATCAGTGTTTGGGATGACGAATACGGAATTTCGGTACATGCCAAACATCAAACTACTAAAGAAAGTATTTCTGAAATTCTAAAAGGTTTTCAGCGTGATGAGAATAATAAAGGTTATGAAATTTTGACCGTCAAAGGTTGGGATTATCCTTCTTTGGTAGCAACTTATGAAAAAGCTGCCGAAATTGCCCGTGAAGAACATGTTCCGGTTTTAATTCACGTGCAGGAATTGACACAACCACAGGGACATTCAACTTCGGGTTCACACGAACGTTATAAAAATGCTGACCGTTTATCATTGGAAAAAGAATTGGATTGCGTGACTCAAATGAGAACTTGGTTACTTCAAAATGATTTGGCTACAGCCGAAGAATTAGATGCAATTCAAACCAACTCAAAAAAAGAAGTTGTAGAAGGTAAAAAATTAGCATGGGCAGCCTTTATTTCGCCTATGAAAGAAGAACAACACGAATTAATTTCGTTATTAAAAAGCATAGCAATCTCTAGTACTAATAAAGTTTTTATCGAAAAACAAGCCGTTGATTTAGCAGCTATAAAAGAACCAATCCGTAAAGAAATTTTAACTGTTGCCCGTAAAGTTTTGCGATTACTTGTTACTGAAAACGGCACCCGAGCCGAAGGCGAAAAGAGCGGAGCTAGACCAGAATTGGCAACTTGGATAACAAATTACACGAATAAAATCCAACCAAAATTCAGTTCCCATTTATTTTCGCAATCGGATAAAAATATTTTCAGCGATGCCGGCAAAGAAGTGCCTGCCAATTATGACGATGCCGCCGAAGAAGTAGATGCGCGTTTACTATTACGTGACAACTTTGACGCACTATTTAGTAAATACCCTGAATTATTAATTTTTGGTGAAGATGCCGGAAATATTGGTGATGTTAACCAAGGTTTGGAAGGCATGCAGGAAAAATACGGAGAACTGCGTGTGGCTGATGTTGGTATTCGAGAAGCAACAATACTCGGACAAGGAATAGGAATGGCAATGCGTGGTTTACGCCCAATTGCTGAAATTCAATATTTAGATTATTTATTATATGCCATTCAAATCATGAGTGATGATTTGGCAACACTACAATACAGAACACAAGGCAGACAAAAAGCACCTTTGATTATAAGAACTCGTGGACATCGTTTAGAAGGAATTTGGCATTCGGGTTCACCAATGGGAATGATTATCAATGCCATTCGTGGTATCCATGTTTTGGTGCCGAGGAATATGACCAAAGCTGCAGGTTTTTATAATACTTTGTTAGAAACTGATGAACCGGCTTTAGTAATAGAGTGTTTGAATGGTTATCGTTTAAAAGAAAAAATGCCAACCAATTTAGGAGATTTCAAAACACCAATTGGAGTGGTAGAAACCATTAAGACTGGTAGTGACATCACTATTGTTTCTTATGGATCAACACTCCGAATTATAGAACAAGCAGCTAAAGAATTACTCGAAATTGGTATTGATGTAGAAATTATTGATGCGCAATCGTTGTTGCCATTTGACATCAAAAAAGACTGTGTAAAATCGATTATGAAAACAAATCGCCTGTTAGTGATTGATGAAGATGTTCCTGGTGGTGCCTCTGCTTATATTTTGCAACAAATTATTGACGAACATAATGGTTACCAATATTTGGATAGTCAACCACAAACGCTGACTTCTAAAGCTCATCGCCCTGCCTACGGTACCGATGGAGATTATTTCTCAAAACCATCGGCAGAAGATGTCTTTGAAAAAATTTATGCGATTATGCACGAAGCAAAACCAGACAAATTTCTTAGATTGTATTAATACTTTCTGGCAGTAACCGAATAGGTTTTAGAACCCTTTAAAGTTTAAAAACGCAACAATATTTCTTCAGCTTATTAAGTAATTTCCTTTGTCCTATTTTGTGTAAAAAGTAAAATACCTATTGAAAAATAGATATTTGACAATTCAACAACTATTTAATTATTATATTAATAAAAGTGAATACTTTGTTTGTATTTGTTATTTTTATATTTAATCATTTTGATAAATTAGTAAAAATTTATCAATAATGAAAGTCGAAGAACAAGGTCTTTACTTGCCCGAATTTGAGCATGACAATTGTGGCGCAGGATTTATTTGCAATTTAAACGGGATAAAAACCAACGATATAATTCACAAAGCACTCGATATCTTAATAAAATTAGAACATCGTGGTGCCGTTAGTGCCGATGGAAGAACTGGTGATGGTGCCGGAATTCTGTTTGACATTCCACATGATTTTTTTAAAAAAGTATGCCCTTTTGAAATTCCGGAACCTAGAGAATATGCGGTCGGAATGGTTTTTTTACCAAAAAGTATCAATCAGGTTGCTTTCTGTAAAACAACATTTGAAACTGCGATTAACGAACAAAACCTAAAAATTATTGGTTGGCGTGATGTTCCTGTAGATGTTTCCAATCTTGGCCAAATAGCCGCAGAAAAAGAACCAACTATCAAGCAGGTATTTGTGAGTAAAAATGACTTAGGCCTCACCGAGCAACAATTCAATGCCAAACTTTTTGCAGCCAGAAAAATTGCCGAACACGTCATTATAAATTCCAAAATTTCAGAAAGCCATCGTTTCTATTTTACTAGTTTTTCTACTACAACGATAATCTATAAAGGGCTTTTAATGCCTGAAGATATCAGTCGTTATTATACTGATTTGGCTGATGACGACTTAGTTACCCGACTTGCTTTAGTACACCAACGGTTTTCAACCAATACGTTCCCTTCATGGGAATTGGCACAACCATTTCGTTATATGTGTCACAACGGAGAAATCAATACGCTGCGCGGAAATGTAAGCCGAATGCGTGCCCGCGAAGAATTAATGAAAAGTGATGTTTTTGGTGAAGACATCAAAAAAATATTTCCCATTATTTTAGAAGGAAAGTCAGATTCCGCTTCGATGGATATGGTTATCGAATTATTATTGATGACTGGTCGTTCTTTACCCGAAGTCATGATGATGGTTGTTCCCGAAGCTTGGGAAAAACACCAAACCATGTCGGAAGACAAAAAAGCATTCTATGAATATAATTCGTGTATCATGGAACCTTGGGACGGACCAGCATCCATTCCGTTTACCGATGGAAATGTAATTGGTGCTTTGTTAGACAGAAATGGTTTGCGTCCATCACGATATACAGTAACAAAAAGCGGTTTTGTAATTATGTCATCCGAAATTGGTGTGCTCGATATCAAACCGGAAGATGTGGTTCAACACGGAAGATTAGAACCCGGAAAAATGTTCCTAGTAGATATGAACGAAGGCCGAATCATTGAAGACGAAGAAATAAAAAAAGCCATAGTTACCAAACGTCCATACAAAAAATGGTTAAACGAGAATTTGTTGCAACTAACTAAAATACCATACACCAATAATCCAATTCCTGTTGAAACGGTAGCTTTCGAAATCCGACAACGCTTATTTGGATACACCATTGAAGATTTAAAAACCATCATAAACCCTATGGGAGAAAGTGGCGCTGAAGCCCTTAGTTCAATGGGAAATGACACACCACTTGCCGTTCTATCAGACCAGCCTCAATTACTTTACAACTACTTTAAACAGCTATTTGCACAAGTTACCAATCCACCTTTAGACGGAATTCGCGAAGAAATTATAACCGATATTAGTTTAGCCATTGGTAGCGATTTCAACATTTTTGATATTGAACCCAAGCATTGCAAAAAACTAAAAATTCAAAATCCAGTTATTTCAAATGAGGATTTGGATAAAATCAGAAACATCAATCATCCCGATTTCAAATCAGTAACTATTTCTACATTATACGAAATTGAAAAAGGTGTAAATGGTTTGGAACGCGGTTTAGAAAAATGTGTGCAAGCAACATTCAAAGCGGTTTCGGAAGGATGCAATATTGTAATTCTTTCGGATAGAAATGTGAGCGAAAAAATGGCTCCAATTCCGATGCTCTTGGCTTGTTCTTACATCCATCATTCACTCAACATTCTCAAAGTACGCTCTAAATTTGGAATTATAATTGAATCTGCTGAACCTAGAGAACCGCATCATTTTGCGATTTTGTTTGGTTATGGTGCCAGTGCTATTAATCCATACATGGTAAACGAAATTATTCACGAGCAAGTAAATCAAGGTTTCATTACCAATGTAAAAGCAGACTATGCCATTAAAAATTACAATAAAGCGATCGCGAAAGGAATTCTAAAAATCATGAATAAAATTGGGATTTCGACCTTGCATTCTTACAGAGCAGCTCAAATTTTTGAAATCCTGGGATTAAATAAAAAGTTTACTTCAAAATACTTCCCAAATACGCCTTCGCGAATTGAAGGAATTGGTTTAATGGAAGTGGAAAAAGAAGTCAAAAAAAGATACCAAAAAGCATTTCCAAATTCAGAAATATCCAATTTATTACCACTCGAAATTGGAGGCATTTACAGATGGCGAAGAACTGGTGAGAAACATATGTTTAATCCAACTACCATTGCAAAACTTCAGCAAGCCGTCAGATTAAACAGCCCTGAAAGCTATAAGGAATATTCTAAAATGGTCAACGAGCAAAGTGAAAACCTCATGACTATTCGTGGTCTATTTGAATTTAACAATTACGATCCTATTTCAATTGATGAAGTAGAACCTTGGACAGAAATCGTAAAAAAATTCAAAACTGGCGCAATGTCTTATGGTTCAATCAGTCAGGAAGCCCATGAAAATTTGGCCATTGCTATGAACAGAATTGGAGGGAAAAGCAACTCAGGTGAAGGCGGCGAAGATGCTAAACGATATCAAAAAGACCTTAACGGAGATTCTAGAAATAGCGCAATCAAACAAGTAGCATCAGGAAGATTTGGCGTTTCAATCAATTATTTGACCAACGCTAAAGAAATCCAAATTAAAATGGCACAAGGTGCAAAACCTGGGGAAGGCGGACAATTACCCGGTGAAAAAGTAGTGCCTTGGATTGCAGAAACCCGAAATTCAACGCCTTATGTTGGACTAATTTCTCCTCCCCCACATCACGACATTTATTCGATAGAAGATTTATCACAATTGATTTTTGATTTAAAAAATGCCAATCGTGAAGCACGAATTAATGTAAAGTTGGTATCCGAAGTTGGTGTAGGAACAATTGCTGCTGGGGTTGCCAAAGCCAAAGCCGATGTAATCCTAATTTCGGGTTACGATGGAGGAACCGGAGCCGCACCACTAACATCGTTGCAACACACCGGAATTCCATGGGAACTTGGATTGGCAGAGGCACAACAAACTTTAATACTAAATGATTTGCGAAGTCGCGTAGTTCTAGAATGTGACGGACAATTAAAAACAGGTCGTGATGTGGCCATTGCTGCTTTGCTTGGCGCAGAAGAATTTGGTTTTGCTACGGCTCCATTAGTAGCTTCGGGTTGCATTATGATGCGCGCCTGTCATTTGAATACGTGTCCTGTTGGCATTGCCACACAAGATCCTGAACTGCGTAAAAACTTTAAAGGCACACCGGAACACATCATTAATTTTATGTATTTCATTGCAGAAGAATTACGTGAAATCATGGCACAACTTGGCTTTAGAACCTTAAAAGAAATGGTTGGACAATCGCAGAAATTGAACGTCAATAAAGCTATTACACATTATAAAGCTAGTGGTTTAGATTTATCGAACATTCTTTACAAACCGGAAAAAGCTAAAGTAGTTCCAAATCATAATACAACATCGCAAGATCATCATATAGAACATGTACTTGACTTTGAAATTATAAAAGCGGCAATTCCTTCTATTTACAGAAAAGAAAAAACCCGAATTAACTTTAAAATTAAAAATACAGATCGTTCTGTCGGTGCCATATTAAGTAATGAAATTTCAAAAATATATGGTGCGCAAGGTTTACCCGAGGACACTATTTTAATAGATTTTGAAGGTTCAGCAGGGCAAAGTTTTGGTGCTTTTGCTACGAATGGTTTGTCGTTTAAAATTCACGGAAACTGCAATGATTATTTGGGCAAAGGATTATCAGGCGGAAAACTGATTATCAAAGTTCCTCCTACAGCGACTTTCAAACCCGAAGAAAATATCATTATTGGTAATGTTGCGTTATACGGAGCAATTACTGGCGAAGCCTACATAAACGGAATTGCCGGTGAGCGTTTTTGCGTTAGAAATTCAGGCGCAACTGCTGTTGTGGAAGGTGTTGGAGATCATGGTTGTGAATATATGACTGGCGGAACTGTAGTTGTTTTAGGAAAAACAGGACGGAATTTTGCTGCCGGAATGAGCGGTGGCGTTGCCTATGTTTTTGACAAGAAAAAACAGTTTGAAAAAGGCTTGTGCAATATGGAAATGGTTCAGCTGGAAACATTGGATGAAAATGATTTGACACAGCTTAAAAGATTAATAAAAAGACATTCGCTTTTCACCAACAGTCCATTGGCAAAACTGATGCTTGACGATTGGGAAAACCAGCAAAAACAGTTTATCAAAGTAATGCCAACCGATTATAAAAAAGCATTGCAAAGATTATCAGAAGAAAAACAAATAGCAGCATTAATAGCAAATTAAGATGGGAAAGTTAGGTGGATTTAAAGAATACAACAGAGCCGACGAAAGCAATTTGGATGTTCAAGAACGGGTTTCAAATTATAACGAATTTACGATTCCGTTACCCGATCAAAAAATAAAAGAACAAGGTTCAAGATGCATGGATTGTGGTATTCCATTTTGTCACAGTGCGTGTCCGTTGGGGAATTTAATTCCCGATTTTAATGACATGGTGCATCAGGAAGAATGGCAAAGTGCTTTAGATATTTTACAATCAACGAATAATTTCCCTGAATTTACAGGAAGATTATGTCCAGCACCCTGTGAAAAATCATGTGTATTAGGCATTATCAGCGAACCTGTTGCGATTGAAAATATTGAAAAAAACATAGTGGAAAGAGGTTTTGCAGAAGGTTGGATAAAACCACAAGCACCTGCAATAAGAACCGGAAAAACCGTAGTCGTAATTGGTTCTGGTCCGGCCGGATTGGCAGCAGCTCAACAATTGAATCGTGCGGGTCATTTGGTTACCGTTTTCGAAAGAGACAATGCTATTGGCGGTTTGCTTCGTTATGGTATTCCAAATTTTAAACTGGAAAAAGCCATCATCGACAGACGCATTGCAATTCTTGAAGCAGAAGGAATTGTGTTTAAAACCAATGTCAATGTTGGTGAAAATTATAGCATAAAACAACTCAATTCTTTTGACGCTATTGTTCTGTGTGGCGGCGCAACCGAACGAAGAAGCATTCCAACAAGAGGAATAGAAAGTAAAGGTGTTGTACAAGCTATGACTTTTTTGACTCAACAAACCAAGGCATTATACGGAGAAACTATTCCAAATCAAATAACCGCAACCGGCAAAAATGTTATTGTAATTGGCGGCGGCGATACGGGTTCAGACTGTGTTGGTACCTCTAACAGACAAGGGGCAAAATCGGTAACGAATTTTGAAATTTTACCAAAACCCCCAGAATACAGAAGCGAAAAAACGCCATGGCCCTTTTGGCCTTTGCAATTAAAAACATCTTCCTCACACGAAGAAGGCTGCGATAGAAACTGGCTTATCAACACTAAAGAATTTATTTCTAATGACAAAGGAGAGTTAACCGGTTTGATAACTGTTGAAGTGGCTTGGAAGATGACTCCGGGTGAACGCCCGCAACTTATTGAAAAAGAAGGTTCCGAAAAAGTATGGCCTTGCGAATTAGCTTTGTTAGCACTAGGTTTTACGGGACCAGAAAAAACGTTGAGTGATCAATTAGGAATTGAGATTGATTTCAAAAACAATTACAAAGCCAAAAACTATCAAACCAATATTCCGAATATTTTTACTGCGGGCGATATGCGACGTGGACAATCTTTAATCGTTTGGGCTATTTCAGAAGGACGAGAAGCCGCAAGAGAAGTTGACAATTATTTGATGGGATATACAAATTTACCAACCAAAGGAAATGGTGATTTACCAAATTTGTAATCATATCAAAATTTCATAAAATCATAAACCTATTGTCATTACTGACACCATAAACTATCTTTGCCACCCGATTCTCGTCTTTAAGACGAGACGAATTGAACGAAGAAAAAAAAATAAAATCATGCAACCCAAAGAATTACTTGACTTAACTGAACAATTCGGAAATCCGTTATATGTTTATGATGCCGAGAAAATTGAATTTCAGTACAACCGCTTAACTAATGCGTTTAAGGTAGAAAAGCTTCGCATTAATTATGCGATGAAAGCCTTGTCGAATATCTCCATTTTAAAGCTGCTGAAAAATTTGGGTTCTGGATTGGATACCGTTTCCATACAGGAGGTGCGACTGGGTTTGCATGCTGGTTTTACACCTGACCGAATCATTTTCACACCCAACGGCGTTTCCTTTGAAGAGATTGAAGAAGTAGCCGAAATGGGCGTTCAAATCAATATTGACAACCTTTCTGTTTTAGAGCATTTTGGTGCCAAATATCCAAAAGTTCCGGTTTGCATTCGTATCAATCCACATGTGATGGCGGGTGGAAATGAGAATATTTCCGTAGGTCATATTGATAGTAAATTCGGAATCTCTATTTATCAGATTCCACATATTTTGCGCATCGTAGAAAATACCAAAATGAACATCAACGGCATTCACATGCATACGGGTTCAGACATTTTGGATATTGAAGTGTTTTTGTACGCCTCTGAAATATTATTTGATGCTGCCAAACAATTTAAAAATTTAGAATTCCTTGATTTTGGTTCCGGATTTAAAGTACCTTATAAAAAAAGTGATATCGAAACCAATATTGAAGAATTGGGTAAAAAACTAACCAAACGTTTTTTGGCGTTTGAAAAAGAATATGGTCGCGAATTAACTTTGGCTTTTGAACCGGGAAAATTCTTGGTAAGCGAAGCGGGCTATTTTTTGGCGAAAGTAAATGTGGTAAAACAAACGACATCAACCGTTTTTGCCGGAATTGACAGCGGCTTCAATCATTTAATCCGTCCAATGTTTTATGGTTCACAGCATAGTATTGAAAACATTTCCAACCCAAAAGGAAAAGAGCGTTTTTATACGGTTGTTGGTTATATCTGTGAAACCGATACGTTTGCCAACAATCGCAGAATTCCTGAAATTCACGAAGGTGATATGCTTTGTTTCCGGAATGCAGGCGCCTATTGTTTTTCGATGGCGTCTAACTACAATTCGCGATTCAAACCCGCTGAAGTGTTGTGGAAAAATGGCAAAGGTCATTTGATCAGAGAACGCGAAACCTTTGATGATTTACTACAGAATCAGATACTCTTGGATATATAGATTTTGAATTAATCAAAAAAGCCTGCTCATAGTCATGAGCAGGCTTTTTTTGATTTTTTGTTTGGCTTATAATTATTCAGCTATCAATAATGATTTGGTAACTGATTCTCTATCTGTTGTTAATTTTACTATATACACTCCTGATTTCATTCCAGTCGAATTAATGTTTATGGCGTTTTTAACTTCGCCAGAAACTTTTCCTTCATACACATCATTTACAATTTGACCGTTAATGTTATAAATAACCACTTTAACTTTTGAGTCATAGTTTAAAGTAAACTCTAATGTTGAATTTCCTTTAACTGGGTTTGGATATACCGTTACCTCAGCTTTTACTTGAGCAATAATGCCATCGTTTGTTGCCATTTTTGAAGCGGTACAAGGACAAGCTAAATACCCTAAGTTAACCGTACCATTATCATAGTTTCTGTTAACAGCATCCAAAGCTGCATTAATTTGGGATGCTGTATATGGAGAAGCACCACCACCTAAAATAGTATTAGCTATAGTCAATAATTCGTTAACTGATTTTCCAGCAAATACACCCGAAGAAACAACTAAGCTTCCTAATGATGTGGTAGATGGAGAAAACGCTGGATTAGTATCAAAACCAATTGACAATGTTAATGCAACGGTATGACCTGCTAAAACATTTGAGTAGGATTTAGCTGTCGGGTTAGTAAGTGTTCCCGCATTCAATGTTCTTGCAGTTGTTCCTGAAGGTAA
>CALQCV020000020.1 GCA_943329165.2 Candidatus Nitrotoga sp. CP45
CATACCGGAATCGGAACGATGCCAATTACTCTATATGGAACCGAAGAACAAAAACAAAAGTATGTTCCTAAGTTAGCCTCAGGCGAATGGTTTGGAGCATACTGTTTAACAGAACCTGGTGCAGGTTCGGATGCCAACTCAGGAAAAACAAAAGCTGTACTCTCTGCTGACGGAAAAACGTATAGCATAACCGGTGGAAAAATGTGGATATCCAATGCAGGTTTTTGCTCTCTTTTCATCGTGTTTGCCCGAATCGAAGATGATAAAAACATAACTGGTTTTATTATTGAAAATGATCCAAGCAACGGAATCACCATGAACGAAGAAGAGCATAAACTCGGAATTCGGGCTTCGTCTACGCGACAGGTTTTCTTTGCAGATACTAAAGTTCCAGTAGAAAATATGTTGGCAGGTCGTGGCGAAGGTTTTAAAATTGCAATGAATGCGCTAAATGTGGGTCGTATCAAATTGGCTGCCGCTTGTTTGGATGCGCAACGACGTGTAACTTCCAATGCAGTAAATTATGCTAATGAACGAATTCAATTTAATGTACCTATTTCTAGTTTTGGAGCTGTCCGATATAAATTAGCCGAAATGGCAACTTCAGCATATGCCGGAGAAAGTGCAACTTACAGAGCTGCCAAAGACATTGAAACCCGTATTAAATTGCGAGAAGCCGAAGGAACTTCTCACCAAGAATCCGAATTGAAAGGGGTGGAAGAATTTGCTATTGAATGTTCTATTTTAAAAGTGGCTGTTTCTGAAGATGTACAAAATTGTGCCGACGAAGGAATTCAAATTTATGGTGGAATGGGATTCTCAGAAGATACGCCAATGGAAAGTGCTTGGCGTGATGCGCGTATCGCACGTATTTACGAAGGAACTAATGAAATCAACCGAATGTTATCAGTAGGTATGTTAATTAAAAAAGCTATGAAAGGTCACGTTGATTTGCTTGGACCGGCTTCAAAAGTGCAGGAAGAATTGATGGGCATTCCTTCATTTGACACTCCGGATTACACTGAATTATTCTCAGAAGAAAAAGAGTTAATCGGTAAATTGAAAAAAGCCTTCCTTATGGTTGCAGGTGGTGCCGTTCAAAAATACGGAGCAGATTTAGATTCACACCAACAATTATTAATGGCTGCAGCCGATATTTTAATTGAAATATACATGGCCGAAAGTACTATTCTTAGAACAGAAAAGCTTGCCAAAAAAGAAGGCGAAGCCAACGTTAAAGAGCAAATTGCGATGGCGAAATTATACTTATATAAAGCCGTTGACGTTGTTACCCAAAAAGGAAAAGAAAGCATTATCTCTTTTGCTGAAGGCGATGAACAACGCATGATGCTTATGGGATTACGCCGATTTACAAAATATACAAACATGCCTAATATTGTGGGATTGAGAGAAACAATCACAACAAAATTAGTAGCGCAAAATAGTTATTGTTTTTAGTTTTAAGTTAAGTTAATTGTTGAAAAATCTCTTGCACAAACAAGAGATTTTTTTTATTTTAATTTCTAAATTTTAGTAATGTTTAAGTTTTTAATTACCCTAATTCGTAATTTGTAATTGGCTATATTTGTGTCACTAAATCGATATAGTTTATGGAAGAATGTATTTCCGTATTTGATATGCTCAAAATTGGTGTTGGACCATCAAGTTCTCATACACTTGGACCTTGGCGTGCAGCCGAGCGATTTTTATCCGAATTGCAAACAGAAAACATACTTGATAAAGTAACTCGTGTCAAAATTGATTTGTATGGCTCGCTTTCGTTAACTGGGAAAGGACATGCTACCGATTTGGCAATTATATTAGGTCTGTCAGGTCAAGACCCAGAATACATTCCTGTAAAAGACATTGACAGAATTATCAAAAATATCGAGAATAAAAATGAAATCAATTTAGCTGAGGAGATAATTATCCCTTTCTATTTTCTGCAAGACATTGTTTTCAATAAAAACTTCCTCCCTTTTCATGCCAATGGATTGACTTTTACTGCCTTTTTAGAAGATAATATTGAATATGTTTCCACCTTCTACTCTATCGGTGGTGGATTTGTAGTGAAAGAAGAACGTATAAATGCTAAAAAGAAATTAGCAATAAAATCTACATTTCCGTTTCCGATCCAGAATGCGTACGAATTGCTAGAATATACCATCACTCAAAACAAATCGATTTCTGAAATCGTATACGAGAATGAAAAATCAATGCGTAGTGAAGAAAATATTCATCACGAATTAATGCGTATTTGGAACACTATGTTGGAATGTATGTACATTGGTTGTCACTCTGAAGGTATTTTACCCGGAGGTTTAAATGTACGTCGACGTGCTTTTGATATGCATCAAGGTTTGATTGGTTTGGCCAACTATACTTCTCCACAAGAATGGTTAGAATCCATTCGAAAAACCGAAGTTAAATTTCGTCAAATACTTAAATGGGTTTCTTGTTTTGCTTTAGCTGTGAATGAAGTAAATGCTGCTTTAGGAAGAGTAGTAACGGCTCCAACCAACGGAAGTGCCGGAGTAATTCCAGCTGTTTTGATGTATTATTTAGTGATAGAAAATCATCAAGCTGGAGAAAAAGAAATCAAACAATTCCTAATGGTTGCTGGTGAAATAGGAAGCATCTTTAAAAAAGGATCCACCATTTCAGCTGCAATGGGCGGTTGTCAAGCTGAAATAGGCGTTTCATCAGCCATGGCTGCAGCGGCTTTGTGTGAAGTGATGGGAGGAACTCCAGATCAAGTATTGATGGCTGCTGAAATTGCCATGGAACACCATCTTGGATTGACCTGTGACCCAATTGGTGGTTTGGTTCAAATTCCGTGTATCGAACGCAATACCATGGGTGCTATCAAAGCCATAAATGCCGCAGAACTCGCTATGGAAACCGATGCTAAAAATGCTAAAGTACCTTTAGACAAAGTCATTGAAACCATGTGGAAGACTGCTAAAGATATGAATTCTAAATACAAAGAAACTTCAGAAGGAGGTTTAGCTGTAGCTGTAAATATGGCGGATTGTTAGTATCTAAGCCACTTTATTAATTCTCTCCAGGTTGGTTTTTTACCATACATTAGTATTCCAACACGATAAATTTTCGCCGCAAACCAAACGACTCCAAAGAAAGTACTGAATAGAATTAGCATCGATAAGATAATCTGCCATGTTGGAACTCCAAACGGAATTCGCATCATCATGACTATTGGAGACGTTAACGGAATCATAGAGAATACCGTTGCTACTGTCCCGTGTGGATCATTCATAACAGTAAAGAATCCAATATAAACTCCCAATATCAAAGGCATAATTATTGGCAATAGGAATTGTTGTGAATCTGTTTCATTATCAACAGCGGCTCCAATTGAGGCATAAAACGAACTGTATAAAAAGTAACCGCCTGTAAAATAAATGATAAAAGAAATCAGGATAGTTGCAATTGGTAAATTCCACAATTCCCTAATATACATTCCAATATTACTACCAGCAGCTTGTTGTGCAGTTTCCATTGCCTGAGCTTGTGCTCCGGAAGTAGCTCCCATATGAACTCCGAACATACTTGAAACAATAAACATAGCAGACATGCCTAATATTGCCCAAATTATAAACTGTAAAATTCCAGCTAAAGAGGTTCCGATAATTTTTCCCATCATCAATTGGAAGGGTTTTACAGATGAAATAATAACTTCAATAATTCGGGATGTCTTTTCTTCTATGACGCTTCGCATCACCATGTTTCCATACAAAATGATAAACATCATAATAAGATATCCAAAGGCGCCACCAATAATGATTTTGATTTCGTTTAGACCTTTCAGCGCTTCTTCTCCGGATGCTTTTTCTAAATTTATAGAAACGACTGCTTTGGCATTTTTTATCGCTAAGGTATCCAATCCGGCTTTTTGGAAATTTTCTGCCGTAATTTTTTTGGCAATTACATCTTCTAAATCGTCAGTAAAAGAAACACTAGGACTATCGTTAGAAACATATTGAATTCCTTTTTGCAGCTGGGCATTGTCTTCAGCTTTCGGAATGATTAAAAGTCCTTCGTAGCTATCACGTACAATGCTGTCTTTGAGTATTTTTAAATCGACTTTGGATAAATCAACGTATTTATATTCCTCATCATTTTTGAATTCGTTTACAAATCTTCCTGTTTCATCATGAATGGCTATGGTTTTTAATTCCGCTTTCATATTGCTTAAATACCCCACAAAAACACCAATTCCGACAAACAATAACGGACTTAAAAAAGTCATTACAATGAACGATTTATTACGCACTTTGGCAATAAATTCTCTTTTTATGATAAGTACTAATTTGCTCATTTTTTTTATTTATGATTAAGGATTTGGGAATTAGGAATTAAAAATCCTTAATCGCAAAATCCTAATTCCTTAATTCTCTTATTTAGTTACTGTTTGGATAAAAATATCATTCATGCTTGGAATTTTTTCCACAAAATGAGTTACTTGGCCTCTTTTAACTAAAGTATTCAATAAATCATTTGGCGAAGTATTTCCTAGATTAATTTCTAATTTTAATTCGTCATTTAACGATTTAAAATCGGTTTGAGATAAAGTGAATTTTTGTGATAAATCATACATCAAACCTTCGATGTTATCACTCAAAATTCCGACTTCATAGCTATTGGTTCTAAACTGTTTTTTCACATCGGAAAGTTTTCCTTCAATCAGTTTATTCGATTTGTGAATTAAAGCAATATAATCACACATTTCTTCTACACTTTCCATTCGATGCGTAGAAAAGATTACAGATGTTCCCTGCTTGTTCAACTCGATAATTTCGTCTTTAATCAAATTGGCATTTACGGGATCAAAACCAGAAAACGGTTCGTCAAGAATAAGCAACTTTGGCTTATGCAAAACCGTCACCACAAACTGGATTTTTTGCGCCATTCCTTTAGAAAGCTCCTGAATTTTCTTGTTCCACCAACCCTGAATTTCCAAACGTTCAAACCAATATTCCAATTGTTGTTTGGCTTCCTGCTTTGACAATCCTTTCAACTGCGCCAAATACAAACACTGCTCGCCTACTTTCATGGTTTTATACAAACCCCTTTCTTCAGGCATATAACCAATTACGGCAACGTGCTCAAGTTTTAGTTTTTCGCCATCGAGCAGTATTTCACCGCTATCGGGCAACGTAATTTGATTGATAATTCGGATTAGGGAAGTTTTTCCGGCACCATTTGGACCAAGAAGTCCGTATATACTGCCTTTGGGAACGGTTAAAGAAACTTCATTTAGCGCGGTATAATCACCATATTGCTTAACTACTTTGTTAACTTCAAGTATATTGCTCATAGTTTTAAATAAGTTTCAAAAAATTAAAAATTAAAAAAAATACAATTCCAAAAACTCAAAATTCAAAAGGAACTTAAAAAACAAAATTTGGAAATTGAATTTTGAACTTTGAATATTATTTGGGATTTGTCTTTTCGAATTTGCTTTTTAAATTTCGGTAAAAGTACTCAATAAGTAACAAAACGAATGGATTTGTTATAAAAAACCCACCCTGATTTTTACAAAAGGATGGGAAAAATTGCTATGAAAAAGAAGTTACCTGTTTCCAAGTAACTTTCAAATGTAAAAATATTTTTGTAACTAAGAAAACATATCCTTTACTTTTTCAAAAAAAGATTTATCACCTTTTTCAGGTTGTGGAATAAAGTTTTCATCAGTCAACGATTTTTCGAAAAAAAGACGTTGCTCTTTGCTTAGAGTTTTTGGCGTCCATACGTTAATATGAACCAATAAATCTCCGTTACCATAACTATTTAGACTCGGAATTCCTTTGCCTTTTAATCTCAAAATTTTTCCGGATTGTATACCGTCTTCTAATTTAATTCTTACTTTACCATTAACAGCATCTATGTCTTTGGAAACTCCGAGTGCTGCTTCGGCAATGCTGATGTATAAATCATAGTGAAGATTTTCGCCTTCACGCTTTAAAAATTCATGTTCTAATTCTTCTATGGCAACGATTAAATCTCCTGGAACTCCATTTCCCGGAGCATCATTTCCTTTGCCGGAAACCTTTAATTGCATTCCATCAACGACTCCAGCCGGTATTTTAATTGAAACAGTTTCGTCTTCCAATATCATTCCAAACGCATCGGCATTGTTGGGTTTACTTTCGATAGTTTGTCCTGAACCTCCACAAACATGACAGGTTGTAGCTGATTGCATTCTGCCCAAAATGGTATTGGTAACTCTCAATACTTGCCCTTGTCCGTTACAAGTAGAACAGGTTTTGTATTTTACGTCAGCTGCCTGAACTTTACGTTTTACTTTTACTTTTTTCTCAACGCCATTGGCAATTTCTTCTAAAGTCAATTTTACTTTGATACGGAGATTGCTTCCTTTCACTCTACGTTGTCCTCCTGAATTTCCACCAAATCCGCCAAATCCACCACCAAAAATATCACCAAACTGACTGAAAATATCATCCATATTCATGTGATGTCCGCCGCCATATCCACCAGCACCATCAAAAGCAGCATGACCATGTTGATCGTATTTTGCTTTTTTATCGGCATCACTTAATACCTCATAAGCTTCGGCAGCTGTTTTGAAGTTTTCTTCGGCTTCTTTGTTTCCTGGATTTTTGTCAGGATGGAATTCAATCGCTTTCTTACGGTATGCTTTTTTTATTTCTTCAGCAGAAGCGTTTTTTGACACGCCTAATATTTCGTAAAAATCTTTTTTGCTCATAATATTTTTTTATAAAATTTAAACGCAATAAATCACGTTTCAATTCAGAAAATTAATTTCCGATCACAACCTTTGGAAAACGAATTATTTTGTCGCCTAATTTATATCCTTTTTCAATCACATCAACGATTTTACCTTTCAAATCAGCTGTTGGTGCCGGAATCTGAGTAATCGCTTCTGCATAATCGGCATTAAAAGCATCGCCAGCTCGGACTTCAACTTGCTCTAATCCTTTAGAAACAAGTGTGCTTTTTAATTTCTCGTGAATCAATTCGACACCTCGTAGTAAAACTTCATCTTCCGATTTTGCAATTTCTGTCATTGCTCTGTCAAAATCATCCAATATTGGCAACAAGGCTTGTAATACGTCCTGATTCGCCGTTTTAAACAAATCTATTCTTTCTTTAGCGGTTCTTCTTTTGAAGTTTTCAAATTCAGCAAAAAGACGTAGAAATTTATCTTTTTCATTGGCTAAATCTTCCTGAAGCTTTTCCTCAAGAGTCAATTCGGTTGCGGATTCAATTTCATTTACATTATTATCTGATGTGATTTCATCAATAATTGTTTCTTTTTCTGTATTTTCAGTATCCATCGAGTTTTTATTTTTAAAAATATTTTTCACATTAATTTTTTTTTCGCAACACTCCAAACTATTCAGCTCCGCCTCGAGTGACCATGCTCGTTTTGCAAAAGTACTGCCAATTCTTCAAGAATGTCAAATTGTCATTCAATTTTGTTCGAAAAAAATTATTTTAAGTCGAAAATAAATACAAAAATTTAATAAAATTTTAAGACTATTAAGATTTGGTTTGGGTTAAATTTGTATTTCGAAAATAAATTAACATTCAATTTAAGTTTGCATATCGCTGTAAAAAATTATTAATTCAAGAATCTTTATAGTAAAAAAAAGTGCCGTTATTAAACAGCACTTTTTTTATGAATATAAATCAGCAATCGCTTGCTTTATCTCGGGAAATTGGAATTGAAAGCCATTATCCAAAATTTTTTGTGCCGATAGATTTTTACTAGAAAAAAGCAGGTAACTCATTTCACCCAGTAGTAGCTTCATTACAAACTGTGGAATATTGGGTAGAAAAAGTGGTTTTTTTAGTGTTTTTGCAATAACAGTTGTTAACTCTTGATTGCTTACCGGATGCCGTGTTACTGCATTATAAACACCTTCCAATTGATTTTCTATCGCAAACCAATACATAGCAACCAAATCATTTATATGTATCCACGACTGGATTTGTTTACCATTTCCCATTGCTGCACCAAAACCCAATTTTATAGGTTTCACCATTTCCGGTAAAGCACCACCTGTATTTGACAGGACAATTCCCGTTCTTAACTTACAGACTTTTAGACTTAAAACTTGAAATCTGCTAGCGCTTTCCTCCCATTTTTTAACCACATTGGAAAGAAAGCTATCTTCGGTCTCTGTAGTGGTTTCATCATAAATGGCATCAAAACTTTCGGGGTAAATGGCTGTTCCCGAAGCGGAAATAAATTGTTTTACTTGGTTTGGATTTTTTTTCACCAAATTATAAAGTAGTTCACTCGATAATGTTCTGCTTTCTATAATTTCTTGTTTGTATTCATTTGTCCAGCGTTTAGCAATATTAGCTCCTGCCAAATGAACAATGATGTCAACTCCATAAATACAATTCTCATCAATTTTACTTTGCTCCGGATTCCAGTAAAAGCCTTTGTAGTTTTGTTTGCTTTCAATCTTTGACACCGAGGTAGTTAAATAATGCACCGAATGATTTTTGGCCAACAATAGCTTTACCAACTCTTTACCTATTAAACCTGTTGCACCAGTTATTAGAATCCTCATTTTTAAAGTATTTTATTTCCTTCGGTTGTCGCATTCGCTCTAGTCGCTGCGCTCCATACAATTGGCTTCGCATCGGTTTTGTCAAAGTTACAGTCTACATCTCATAAATAATACCCAATTATAATAGGTTTAACTTTTGTTTACGACTTCAATTTGATGCTCCATTCAAAGTTCATTTCAGAAACTTGTTCGCCTTTTTCATTTACTCCAATAGATTTCATCCAAACGGTTTGCCCTTCCCCAGTCGCAATTGTTTTTTTGATGGCGTCTTCAATTAGATGTCCGTCATTACAAATAAATGTTATTCTTCCTGTGGCTTTTTTTGAGAAGTTTCCATTGTTATTGGCAACCAACATTGAGATTTTTTTTTCGCTTTTTTTGATTTGCATCATTACTAATGCTCCGGTTGTCAATTCTGCTGCCATGGCTTGTACCGCAAAATACATTGACTTAAAAGGGTTTTGATTAAACCATCGATGCTTCACTGTTACAATGCATTGTCCTTCTGAAATAGACTTTACTCTAACACCACTCCAGAAAGCAGCTGGTAATTTTAAAAATAAAAAGATATTTAATTTTGCGGGCGTAAATTCCATAAAAGCTTTATATTACTGTAAAAGTACAACAATATAGATAGATTACAACTTGTTGTCAAATGCTAATTTTATGTTAATTTTTAGTACTTTGTATTACATAATACCTTTTTTAAAAAGTATCTTTGTTTAAGAATTTAATAATGTAACCCTTTGGGTGTAATTAATCAAAATACTATATAAATGATTTTTTTAATGGCGATTTATATTCAATTAGGACAAAAATGTCAGTCTGAGCTTGTCGAAGACATCAAAAAGGATACATTTCGACAAGCTCAATGTGACAATCTAGTATAAATTAGCCATAAAAAATAATTACATCCAAACGGGTTAATATATAAAAAGTATTCAAAGTTTCAATCATTAACAAAAAATGAATTTGGTAATCAAAAAATAAATAAATCATGTATTATGAATATTGAAAACACAAAAGCTCAGATGCGTAAAGGTGTTTTAGAATTTTGTATCTTGTGTGTATTACGAGACAAAGAGGCATACACTTCTGAAATATTAGACACCTTAAAAAGCGCTAAATTGCTTGTGGTAGAGGGAACAGTTTATCCACTATTGACAAGATTAAAAAACGACGGTTTACTCAACTACCGTTGGGAAGAATCAACTTCCGGACCACCGAGAAAATATTACGGTTTGACAGAAATAGGAAAAGCATTTTTAACTGAATTAAATGGCACTTGGACGGAATTGTCCGATGCCGTAAATATCATCACAATTAACAAATCACAGAAATCATGAACAAAACAGTAAATAGTAATATAGGAGGTTTAATTTTTCACATAGATGAAGATGCGTACCAAAAACTAACTCGATATTTCGAGGCAATAAAACGCTCCCTTTCTAATTCTTCTGGTCAGGATGAAATCATGAAAGATATTGAAATGCGTGTGGCCGAATTGTTAACTGAAAAACAAAAAAGCGACAAACACGTTGTCAACAATAAAGATGTTGATGAAGTAATTGTAATTATGGGACAACCTGAAGATTACAGAATTGACGACGATTCAGACAATAAAACAGCGCCAGAACCATTTTATCCATATACTAAATCTAGAAAATTGTATCGGGATAAAGACAGAGGAACAATCGCTGGAGTTTGTACAGGTTTAGGACACTATTTCGGAATTGACGCCGTTTGGTTAAAAATCTTATTCTTGATCTTATTCTTCGGATTCGGGACGGGATTTATTGCTTATATAATCCTTTGGATAGCAATGCCCAAAGCAGTAACAACTTCTGAAAAACTAGAAATGACTGGTGAGCCGGTAACTATTTCTAATATTGAAAAAAAAGTTAGAGAGGAATTTGAAAGCGTTTCTAGTAAATTTAAAAATGCTGATTATGACAAAATGGGAAACGAAGCAAAAGCCGGAGCGACAAAAGTAGCTGATGGAATTGGCGAAATTTTCATAAATATTTTTAAAGTATTTGCAAAAATATTAGGTGCTATTATAGTGGTTACTTCTTCAATCGCATTATTGACAATATGTTTTACTTCCATCTTTATGATTTTTTCATCCTCAATGCCGGATAATTACATCCTAAATCATATCTCCACACCAATTGGTTTAGAAACACCTATTTGGGCTCAGGGAGTATTATTCCTTTTAGCTGCCGGAATACCAGTATTTTTCTTCTTAATGCTTGGATTAAAATTATTGGTAACCAACTTAAAATCGATTGGAAATATTGTTAAATTCAGCCTATTAGGTATTTGGATAATTGCTGTTGGAATCTTAATTTCATTAGGAATAAATGAAGCTACTCAAATAGCGTTTGATGGAAAAACAGTTAAAAAAGCAACTATCAATATAGCACCGACAGATACGCTATTTGTGAAATTTAAAAACAATGATTTTTATTCAAAGGATAGTTATCATCACACCGATTTTAGATTAACGCAAGACGAGAAAAACAATGAAATAATTTATTCTAATAATGTGACCATTGAAATTATGAAAACCGAAGAAGTACTGCCATATATCCAAATTGAAAGATTGTCAGTCGGAAAATCGGCCGTTGAAGCCCGAACTCGTGCAGAAAAAATCAAATACGATTACAAAATTGAAGGAAATCAATTAATCTTAGATAATTATTTATTGACTGATGTTCACAATAAATTTAGAGGTCAAGAAGTAAAATTGTTCTTGTATTTGCCAGAAGGAACCTTATTCAAAGCCGACGAAAATGTTCAAGATTATGACCGAACAAGTAATGATTTCTTCAATTTACATTTTAGTTCTAGTGACTATGTTTATAAAGTGGGAGATACTCAGGTAAAATGTTTGAATTGCCCAACTGACGAAAATGACTATCACGATGTTGAAGACGGCACAACTGAAGTTATTACAAATGAAAATGATAGCACAGATGTGGTAACTGTAAAAGTAAATGGTAAAACAGTAATTGAAACCAAATCAGGAAAAACAAAAACAGGAAAACTTACTGTTGGCGAAAACGGGGTAATAATTAAATCTAACTAATCATGTTGAAGTTCTTAGTATTTTGCACCAAAGTCATTGCGGCAACTATAGCAGCAGTCTTATTTAGTTCTTGCCATGCAAACATTAACTGGGGAGAAGGTATTGATGGAAACGGAAACGTCACAACCCAAAAACGTAACGTTGAGGGAAACTTCTCAAAAGTTGATGTAAGTCGCGGTTTAATTGTAACATTAGAACAAGCGGATAGCTATTTTGTTGAAGTAGAAGCCGATGAGAATTTGCAAGAACACATTTCTATTAAAGTAGAAAACGGAACACTTTTTATCTCTACAGATGAAAATATTGATGAAGCAACAGCAAAAAACATTCGTGTTAAATTGCCTTCATTAACAGCACTTGAAACAACCAGTGGTTCGTCAGCTATTACAAAAAATACCTTTAACGGAACCAATATTGAAGTAAAAACCAGTAGTGGAAGCGAAGCCGATTTAAGTTTAGAATATGATGTAATAAAATGTGAAAGCACTAGTGGAAGCAGTTTAGCTATAAAAGGAATAGCACTACAACTAAATACGCATTCGGCAAGCGGAAGCGAAATAGATACTCAAGGTTTATTGGTTAACGAAGTCGTTTCGGAATCATCAAGTGGTAGCTCAACTGATGTACATCCATTGGTGAGTTTAAAAGCCAAGGCGTCCAGCGGAAGCTCAATCGATTATCTTGGTTCTCCCAAAACTGTTCGTAAAGAAGAAAGTTCAGGCGGAAGCGTTTCCAAAGAATAAGTTAATAAAACATCTTAATGAAAATTGGGATGTTTTTTTTTCTATTTTTGACAATCGAGGCTTGTTCGTAAACAAGACCAACAATACGAAGTAAAACATTGATTGTATATTTATGAAAAAAATAATTACACTAAGCTTCCTTTTAATCACTGTTCTAGCTTTTGCACAAAAAAAAGAAAAAGTAAAAGGTTCCAAAATCGTTAAACTTGAACAAAAACAGGTAAACGACTTTGAATCTCTTGAATTAGAAGACAACCTAGAAATATTTTTGATTAAAGGAAATGAATGCGGGATTGAAATAGAAGCCGATGACAACCTAATAGAATATATAGAGTATAAATTGACTGGTAAAAACCTCCGGATTTCGACTTCGAGAGACATTTCAAGTTATAAAAAACTAAGCGTCCGCGTTACGTACACAGACAAATTTAATTTGGTCACCGCCAAAGACGAAACTAATCTAACTGCGCTATCCGATGTGGTTTTAGACAATGTAACCTTTAAAAGTTATGACTATGCCAAATTGTTTTTAAATGCCAAAACCAAAAACTTTACTTTGATGGCAAACGATAGGTCAAAAGTAGAACTCAATTTAAAATCTGAAAAAACAGCCATTGACTTGAGTAAAAGTGCCTATGTAAAAGCGCTCATTTCTTCCGGTGAAATGAAATTTGATATGTATCAAAAGGCATCAGCCGAAGTGGAAGGCGATGTATTAGATTTAAAACTCCGATTAGACAACAACACCGATTTCACGGGACGTAAATTAACAACAAAGAATGCTTTGGTTGAAGTCAGTGGTTATGCCAACAGTAGCATCAACATCAGTAACATTGCTATTATAGATGCTTCAGGAAATAGCGAAATTGCTGTGTTTGGAGAACCCGTTAAAATTGAAATCAAGCACTTAATTGATAGTGCCACACTCAGAAAAAAACCAACTTTAAAATAAAAAAATCTATCTCGTTTTTTCTAACGAGACGGATTTTTTAATTACAAGTATTACCTAAATTATTTTGTCACCTATTCAGCCAAATTCGTAATTCGTAATTACTCCAAAGATGCCAAATAACGTTCCGCATCTAAAGCAGCCATACAACCAGTTCCTGCAGCAGTCACAGCTTGACGATACACATGATCTGCAGCATCTCCACCAACAAAAACACCTTTTATATTAGTTTTTGAAGTTCCTGGTTCGTTTATAATATAGCCGGTTTCATCCAAATTTAAATAGTTTGCAAAAATATCAGTGTTTGGTTTGTGACCAATGGCTACAAAAAACCCAGTTGCCGGAATATCAAAAATTTCGTCAGTTGATTTATTTTTTGCTTTCACTGCTGTGACCACTTGCCCATCACCCAAAACCTCAACAGTATCATGGTTCATCAATATTATAATATTCTCCGTTTTGCGAACGCGCTCTTCCATGATTTTGGATGCTCTGAATTTCTCGCTTCTAACCAACATCGTAACTTTTGTACAAAGCTTTGATAAGTAATGTGCTTCTTCACAAGCCGAATCTCCAGCACCAACAATAACAACTTCCTGATTTCTATAAAAGAAACCATCACAAACCGCACAGGCAGAAACTCCACCACCCGTTTGTAAATAATGTTGCTCCGAAGGAATTCCTAAATATTTTGCAGAAGCACCTGTAGAAATAATTACGGTTTCAGCATGTATTTCTTTGGTTTCGTTAATCCAAACTTTATGAACATTTCCAGAGAAATCTACTTTCGTTGCCCAGCCATCACGAACATCGGTCCCAAAACGTTTGGCTTGTTCCATGATATTAATCATCATTTCTGGACCAGTTATTCCTTCAGGATTACCAGGCCAATTCTCTACTTCATTCGTCGTAGTTAATTGTCCACCAGGTTGGGTTCCTTGGTACAAAACTGGGCACATATTAGCTCTGGCAGCATAAATTGCGGCAGTATAGCCCGCAGGCCCAGACCCGATAATTAAGCATTTTATTTTTTCAATGGTATCTGACATGATTTGATTTTATTTGAACGCAAAGGTAAACTTTTCAATGTAAAATAAATTTAGAAAACTATCGCTAAACGCAATTTGTGAATAAGATTACATTATTGTTGAAAACGATATAGTTTTATAATCAGTAGCACAAATTTTACATATCTGAGAAAGTGTAGTCCCGCTGTCCGCGCTACATGCCTGCCTGCCGTCAGGCAGGGTAGCTCGCTCCCATCGGGGCTAGCGAGGACGTTAGATTATTTTTACAGCGTCGGCAAGTTCAGTTAACTTTTGTCTTTCCCGCACAGGCGGGAATCCATCTTATTAGAAACAGGATTACTCCGTGATCCTTAGTCTGGGCTCTATCAGAAATAAATCCTATCTCGTTTTCAACGCGATGCATTTTTTATTTGAAAAAATATCTCAAGCGAGCTTGGCTGCAGGAGGATTACTCCGTGATCCTGAATTTGGGCTCTATTACAAGTAAATCCTTTCGCGCTATTAGCAACGTGCTTTTGTCATTCCCGCGCAGGTGGGTA
>CALQCV020000021.1 GCA_943329165.2 Candidatus Nitrotoga sp. CP45
CCTTTGCTTTTAGCATCATCTATTAATTCCTGAATATAATCAGGTTTATCTTTTTCAGGTAACGGCGTTAATGAAACGCCTTTCTCCCATGGATTTCCAAAAGGAAGCGCATCTACTTTATCGGTAAATCTTCGATTGAATTCCGCGGCAATAGACTCGTGAACATAAAGAATTTTAAGTGCAGTACAACGTTGCCCATTAAAAGACAAAGTTCCCATAATACATTCTTGAATCGTCAAATCTAAATCGGCATCCGGAAGAATAATTGCTGGGTTTTTAGCTTCCAATCCTAAAATCAAACGCAAACGGTTTTTATTGGGATGCTGATCTTGCAATGCAATAGCCGATTTACTGTTTCCAATTAATGCTAAAATATCTATTTTCCCAGATTTCATTATTGGCGAAGCAACATCTCTACCTCTACCGTAAACAATATTGATAACCCCTTTTGGAAAACTACTTCTAAACGCCTCTAGCAAGGGTGAAATTAACAAAACGCCGTGTTTGGCAGGTTTAAAAATTACCGTATTTCCCATTATAATAGCAGGAATTAATAGTGAAAAAGTTTCATTCAACGGATAATTATACGGTCCCAAACAAAGCACTACGCCAAGCGGACCACGTCGAACCATGGCATTCACTCCTTGACTTTTGGTAAAACGTGCATTGTTTCTATCTAATTGCTTGTAATCTTCAATGGTGTCATAAATATATTCTACGGTTCGATCAAATTCTTTCTCGGAATCGCCTAACGATTTGCCAATTTCCCACATCAAATATTTCACTACTTCACTTCGGGTAGCTTTCATTTGAGTAACAAAATTTTCCATGCATTTGATGCGGTCAATAACTTTCATTGTTGGCCAAATTCCTTGTCCTTTATCATATGCAGCAACAGCCGATTTTACTACTTCATCAGCGGCTACTTCTCCCATTGTTGGAATTGATCCTAATAATGTTGGTGCATAATTTCCGGTTGAAGATATAGTTGAATAAACTTCTGAGGTTTCCCCTGCCCATTTTTTTAGCTGACCGTCAACTAAATAAGTGTCTTGGTGTAATATATTGGTAATTTGAAATTCTAAGGGTATTGTTTTCATATTGCAATATTGAGTTAAATTTTAAATCACTATAATTTTGTGACATATTTTAATAAAAAGTTTTGATTTCTAAATTTTCTAAAAATAATTTGAATTTAAGTTGAAATTTATATATATCTTACAGGTTTGGTAATCTATTGAAAAAACAAAACATTTGTAAATTTATAAATTAAAATTAAAAAATATTGTTTATTTTTTTTTAATTTTCATTAAACAAAAAAGTAACCGTTGAACAAGGTAGTAGAATCATTTTATAATTCATTCTTATCTGAAAAAGTAAAAGAAAAAAGTGAAGTCATTATAGTGTATGTAGCTATCGTGAGTTTTATTTTGCATTTACTTTTAATTGGGTTAGTAAATTTGCATCTAATAACAGTGACTGATCATTCAAAATTATTGAGTAATCCAATATCTGCTATTTATACACCATTTTCATTTATACTTATTTATGAAGTGTATTTGTTATTATATTATTTACCAAAGTCAACCTCAATTTATATTGGAAAACAATATGAAATCATTTCGTTAATTGTAATACGACGAATTTTTAAGGATTTATCAAAATTAGAATTTTCAACAAATTGGTTTACTATAAAGAACGACATTTTATTTACAAGTGATTTAGTGGCAATTCTTATTTTATTTTTCTTAATCTTCATTTTTTACAAATTAGTTAAGAATGCCAGTACTAAGGGGACAGAAACTATTAAACCGGAAATTGAAAAATTTATATCCCTAAAAAAAACTATAGCTACTTGTTTGGTTCCAATTTTTTTAACCTTATCTATTTTCAGTCTCGGACATTGGCTTTATGAAAGTTTCTTTTCTTTCAGTAAAATTGTTACCGACATTAAAGATATAAATACAATATTCTTTGATGATTTTTTCACCATACTTATACTGGTTGATGTTTTATTATTATTGTTTTCTTTTTTACATTCAGATAAATTTAATCGAGTAATAAGAAACTCAGGATTTATAATTTCGACTATTTTAATTAAATTGTCATTCAATACAGAAGGAATTTTAAATATTGTACTTATAGTTATAGCCATTTTATTTGGCGTTATAATTTTAAAAATTCATAATTTATATGAAAGCGTTTAATAATAGCACCTATTTAAGTTATTGATAATTTAAAACTTTCGCCAATTTTCAAGGCACATTTCTCGCCATCAATAGCAGCCGAAATAATTCCTCCAGCAAATCCGGCGCCTTCTCCACAAGGATATAAACCTTTGATTTGTGGATGTTCTAAAGTTTCGTTATCACGTGGAATCCTTACTGGTGAAGAAGTCCTGCTTTCCGGAGCATGAAGAATCGCTTCATTAGTCATATAACCACGAATTGCTTTCCCAAATTCAGTGAAACCGTCTCTCATAATTTGAGTTAAAAACCCAGGGAAAACCTGTCCCATTTCAACCGAAGTCGTTCCAGGAACATAGGACGTTTTTGGAATTGATGCTGAAACATTATTTTGAGTAAAATCAACCATTCGTTGTGCAGGAACTTTTTGTGTTTGTCCAGCCAAATGCCAAGCTTTTTGTTCGATGCTTTTTTGAAATTCCATTCCGGCTAAAGCTCCGAATTTTGCAAAGGGTTTGAAATCTTCCAGTTTTAATTCGACTACAATTCCCGAATTGGCTGTTGCTTGATCACGTTTTGAAGGCGACCAACCATTGGTTACCACTTCGCCCGGACTTGTAGCACAGGGTGCAATTACGCCACCGGGACACATACAAAACGAATACATTCCGCGACCATTAACCTGCTTTACAATTGAATAAGGCGCAGGTGGCAAATAGTCGCCACGAAAATCACAACTGTATTGAATTCTATCAATCAATTCTTGAGGATGCTCTGCACGAACGCCTAGAGCAAAAGGTTTTGCTTCAATGAAAATGTTTTTTCTATCTAATAATTCAAAAATATCTCGAGCCGAATGACCGGTTGCTAAAATTAATTTACTAGCAGAAATCGTGTCACCTTTTTGAGTAATAACGCCTCGCATTTCATTATTTTTAATAACGAAATCGGTGACGCGGGTTTCAAACAAAACATTTCCGCCACATTCGATAATTTTCTCTCGAATGTCCTGAATGATTTGTGGTAATTTATTAGTTCCAATATGCGGATGTGCTTCGACCAAAATATCCGGTGTTGCACCAAAACCGACTAAAAGTTTTAGAATTCTGTCTACATCGCCACGTTTTTTGGAACGAGTGTATAATTTTCCATCAGAATAGGTTCCTGCTCCGCCTTCCCCAAAACAATAATTTGAATCTTCATTAACAATATGATCAACATTGATGGCTTTCAAATCGCGACGACGACCACGAACATCTTTTCCGCGTTCGATAACTATTGGTTTTAAACCTAGTTCTATTAATTGCAAAGCTGCGAAAAGTCCAGCCGGACCAGCACCAACAATAATCACTTCCTGTTTATTGGAAACATTTTCATAATTAGGAAGTTGGACTTTTTGTGCTGTATATTTTTCATCTATTAAATAAACCGAAACTTTAAGATTAACTTTTACAGCTTTTTGACGCGCGTCTATAGAGCGTTTTAGAATTACAACTTTATGAACCAATTTAGTAGAAACCCGAACTAATTGAGCCACATGTTCATAGAGCAAATTTTCGTTAGCTGCTATTTCAGGAGAAACTTGAAGTTGGAGTTCGCTTGGCATTGTTTAATATTTTGGCAAAAGTAAGAATTTGAAAATTTGAAAATGTGTCAATTTGAAAATTGTTTACTAAAACGATTTAAAAACAAAATCAGTATGTAACTTTGCTTGCTATTGAATTAATATGAGACAAATAAAATTAATTTGGGATTTTCGTGGAGAAGTTTCCGCCAAAATTGCTGAACATCATGAAATTCATTTGAAGGAATACATTTTCATTCAAAAACTTCCATTAAATATAACTGGTTTTGAAATCAAAAACGAACTACATGCCATTGCCTTTATGGTTGTGACGGAAGAGAATATGATTGCCGTTAGAGATGCTTTGAAACCGCATCGTGGAGAAGTTTTTTAGTTTGCAGTTTTCAGTTTTATTCTGTGACTGAATGCTGCGACTGCGACTTGTCAATTAGCAACTTCGCTTATAAATTTTATTCGCATTAAGCGTAATTCTTCGATATCATAATCGCCATCGAATTCTTTTAATGCATCTTCTATTTTATCTGATTCTGAATCCATAAAATAGTCGTGAATTTCTTCCTGTTGGTCTTCGTCAAGAATTTCATTTACCCAATAACTGATATTTAATTTGGTCCCGGAATAGACTATTTGCTCCATTTCTTTCAACAAGTTATCCATTGTAAATCCTTTGGCTTTGGCTATATCTTCAAGCGACAATTTTCTGTCTATGTTTTGAATGATGTATAGTTTATTAGCTGAATTCGCTCCAGTAGATTTCACCACTAAATCGTCGGGGCGAATGATGTCGTTATCTTCAACATATCGCTCAATCAAATCAACGAATTCTTTTCCGTATTTTTTTGCTTTTCCCTCACCAACTCCGTGCGTATTCGTCAACTCGTCAATGGTAATTGGATATTTCAAGGCCATATCTTCTAACGATGGATCCTGAAAAACTACAAATGGTGGAACACCTAATGTCTTAGCTACTTTTTTACGCAACTCACGTAACATCGACATCAAAGCTTCGTCCGCTGTTCCTGCAACTTTAGATGCTGTTACTATGGCATCGTCTTCCGCTTCATTATATTCATGATCTTCCGACATCACAAAAGATATTGGCTTTTTAATAAACTCGTGACCTTTATCTGAAACCTTCAAAATTCCATACGTCTCAATATCTTTAGTCAAAAGGCCTGCAACCAAAACTTGTCGAATCAATGCCATCCAATAACGCTCTTCAAATTTGTTCCCCTTTCCAAAAAAAGGTTGCGAATCGGTTCTGTAAGCCTTAATCATAGCATTAACTCTTCCGATAAGTGTAAAACAAATTTCCTTTGATTTGTATAAATACTTGGTGTCTCGGACAATTTCTAAAAGTAGTTTCACTTGATCTTGTGCCTCTATTTTTGTTTTCGGATTGCGAACATTGTCATCCATATCAGCACCTTCTCCCGTTTCGCTGTCAAATTCTTCACCAAAATAATGCAATAAGAATTTACGACGCGACATTGAAGTTTCAGCATAAGCTACAACTTCCTGCAGCAAGGCAAATCCAATTTCTTGTTCAGCAACCGGTTTGCCCGACATAAATTTTTCTAGTTTTTCAACATCTTTATAAGAATAGTAAGCCAAACAATGACCTTCTCCTCCATCTCTTCCGCCACGACCTGTTTCCTGATAATAACTTTCCAGTGATTTTGGAATATCATGGTGAATTACAAAACGAACATCGGGTTTGTCTATACCCATTCCAAAAGCAATCGTGGCTACAACCACATCAACATCTTCCATAAGAAACATGTCTTGGTGTTTGGCTCTTGTTTTAGCATCTAAACCAGCGTGATAGGGCACCGCAGAAATTCCGTTTACCTGCAAAACTCCAGCTATTTCTTCTACTTTCTTCCTACTTAAACAATAGATAATTCCAGATTTTCCTTTATGCTGTTTTATAAAACGAATAATATCAGATTCTATATTTTTTGTTTTGGTACGTACTTCATAAAATAAATTCGGTCTATTAAATGATGCCTTAAAAGTGGTAGCATCTGACATATCTAGATTTTTAAGAATATCTTCCTGCACTTTTGGTGTAGCCGTTGCAGTTAAACCAATTACCGGAACATCACCAATTTGTTTGATAATGGCTTTTAAATTTCGATATTCAGGCCTGAAATCGTGTCCCCATTCTGAAATGCAATGCGCTTCGTCTATGGCAACAAAAGAGATTTTTACATTTTGAAGAAATTCTACATATTCTTCTTTGGTTAATGATTCCGGGGCTACGTATAATAATTTGGTAATTCCTGAAACAATATCTTTTTTAACTTGATTAATTTCCGTTTTGGTAAGAGACGAATTTAACACGTGAGCGATGCCATTTTCTGATGACAAACTTCGTATTGCATCCACTTGATTTTTCATTAAGGCAATAAGCGGTGAAACGACGATTGCGGTTCCTTCTTGAATCAAAGCAGGCAACTGATAACATAATGACTTTCCGCCGCCTGTAGGCATTATGACAAAAGTATTATTTTGAGTAATAATACTTTTTATAACTTGTTCTTGTAATCCTTTAAATTGGTTGAAACCAAAATATTTTTTTAATTCTTTGTGAATGTCAATTTCGTTTAAATTCATTCTCTCTTAATGGTATTTTTACATAAATTTGCAAACATAAAGATAAGACTTTCTTTTACACACACAAATTTTATATTGTTACAATTTTGATAAACAAAGAAAACATTCTTGCATCTGCTAAAAAGACAATTTTGTCTGAAAGTGAGTCTATTGCGAAGCTAACCCAATTTATAGATGATAACTTTGTAAATGCAGTCGAAATCATTTACAATTCAAAAGGTCGTTTAGTTGTGACCGGAATTGGCAAAAGTGCCATCATAGCCCAAAAGATTGTAGCGACTTTAAACTCAACCGGAACTCCTTCCCTTTTTCTTCATGCTTCAGAAGCCATTCACGGTGATTTAGGCATGGTACAAGCTGGCGATGTTGTAATTTGTATTTCAAAAAGCGGCAATAGTCCTGAAATTAAGGTTTTGGTTCCCTTGTTAAAACGATTCGGAAATAAACTGATTGCCATCACAGGAAACACCACTTCCTTTTTAGGAAAAGAAGCCGATTTCGTTTTAAATACCTACGTCGAAACAGAAGCTTGTCCAATTAATTTGGCTCCGACCAATAGCACCACAGCCCAATTAGTAATGGGTGATGCAATTGCGGTTTGTTTGATGGAAATGAAAAACTTCACCGCAGAAGATTTTGCAAAATATCATCCTGGTGGTGCTTTGGGTAAAAAACTATTGCTGCGCGTTGGCGATATGCTGGATAACAATCATAAACCAATGGTTGCGACCGACTCAACCATTAAAAATGTCATCGTTGAAATATCTGAAAAACGATTAGGAGTTGCTGCCGTTATTGAAAATGAAAAAGTTATCGGAATTATAACGGATGGTGACATCAGAAGAATGCTGAATAAAACGGAAAATATTTCAGGATTGACAGCACAAGACATCATGACCAAAAATCCGAAAACCATAAAATCAACTGATATGGTTAGCGATGCCCTAAATATTCTTGAAGACTTTTCAATTACGCAATTAGTCGTTGTTGATAATGGTAACTATAAAGGTGTAATTCATTTGCATGATATTTTAAAAGAAGGCATTGTATAATGGCAAAGAAACCACTCAATGAAATGTCATTCTTGGATCATCTTGAAGAATTAAGATGGTTGTTAGTAAGAAGTTCGGCTGCCGTTGTCATCATGGCAGTTGTTTCCTATTTTTTTGCGGATTATATTTTTAGTGACTTAATATTTGGCCCAACAGATCCGGGTTTTATTACTTATCGTTTTTTTTGCGATGCTTCACATTTCCTTGGTTTTGCTGACAGCATTTGTATTACCGAGCTAAATTTCATTATTCAGAATACTCAAATGGAAGGTCAGGTAAATATCTTTGTTTGGGTTTGTATTACCGCTGGTTTTATATTGGCCTTCCCTTATATTCTATGGGAATTATGGAAATTTATTAGTCCGGCCTTGTATGAAAAAGAGAAAAAAAATGCAAAACTTTTCATTTTTGTAGCTTCTATTTTATTCTTCCTAGGTGTGCTTTTTGGTTATTTTGTAATCGTTCCAATGTCGGTAAATTTCCTGGCAACATTCTCTATAAGCAGTGTTGTGAAAAATCAATTTAGTATTGATTCCTATGTTAGTATGGTTAAAACGGCTGTCATTGCCAGTGGTTTATATTTTGAGTTGCCAATCATCATTTATTTCTTGACCAAATTAGGATTAGTAGGTCCGAGTTTCTTAAGAAAGTACAGAAAATGGGCTATTGTAATCATATTGATTATTGCAGCAATTGTTACACCTCCTGATGTTGTAAGCCAAGTAACCGTTGCAGTACCTATGTTGATAATTTATGAAGGCTGCATTTGGATTTCAGCAATTGTAGAAAAAAATAAAAAGACAGATGAGCAAACTAGTTGAAGAATTTAATGAGTATCGTTCAAAAATGAACGAAAAATTATTGGCAGATAATAATAAAATTGTAAAACGAATTTTCAATCTTGACACTAATGCTTATGCAGAAGGCGCATTGGATGTAAAGACAAAAGAACTACTCGGACTTGTCGCATCTGCAGTTTTGCGCTGTGATGATTGCATCAAATACCATTTGGAAACGAGTTATAAAGAAGGCATCACCAAAGAAGAAATGATGGAAGCCATGGGAATTGCCACTTTAGTTGGTGGAACGATAGTAATTCCGCACTTGAGAAGAGCTTATGAGTTTTGGGAAGCGTTAGAAGAAAATAAATAATTGTTAAATGGTGGATTTGGTGATATGTTTATTCGTTAATTTGTCGAATAACCAAATACACAAATAACCGAATAACCGACAGAATGAAATTAAGAGCCGAAAATTTAGTCAAAACCTATAAAGGCAGAAGTGTCGTAAAAGGCATTTCTGTGGAAGTAAATCAAGGTGAAATCGTGGGACTTTTAGGTCCGAATGGCGCCGGAAAAACAACTTCTTTCTATATGATTGTTGGATTGGTTAAACCAAATTCAGGCAATATCTATTTGGATGAAATGAATATAACGGAGTTCCCAATGTATAAACGTGCCCAATACGGAATTGGATATTTGGCACAAGAATCTTCCGTTTTCAGAAAATTGAGTATTGAGGATAATATTTTGAGTGTATTACAATTAACCAAACTTACTAAAGAAGAGCAAATTGCCAAAATGGAAAGCCTGATAGACGAGTTCGGATTAGAGCATATCAGAACGAATCGTGGTGATTTACTTTCTGGCGGAGAAAGAAGAAGAACCGAAATCGCAAGAGCGTTGGCAACCGATCCAAAATTTATTCTTCTTGATGAACCATTTGCAGGCGTTGATCCGGTTGCTGTTGAAGATATTCAGCGAATTGTTGCGCAATTAAAAAATAAAAACATCGGAATCCTAATTACGGATCATAACGTTCAGGAAACTTTGGCTATTACTGACAAAACATACTTAATGTTTGAAGGTGGAATTCTAAAAGCCGGAATTCCAGAAGAATTAGCTGCAGACGAAATGGTAAGAAAAGTATATCTCGGACAAAATTTTGAGTTGCGTAAAAAGAAGTTAGACTTCAAATAAAACTTTGAGAATATAGTTGACCGCAAATTCACAAATTATTTATTCATTTTTAAAAATTTGCGAATTTGCGGTTTTTTATAGAATTGAAAGATAAGTGAGGTTTAGCTTTCTAAACAGTAGTATTTTTGTGGACCATATTATTGATTACTGACAGCAATACATAAATTATAATTATCAACGGAATAGCATAAATACTGAAAAGTGCAAGCAATATTATACACAAGGCCAAAAAGAAAACCTGTAGTTTGTATTTGGCAAAACTAAAGTTCTTAATCTTCAGAGAAAACAACGGAATTTCAGCGTTCATAACATAAGCACTAAGAAAACACAGTCCAATCAAAACCCAATTATTGTAGATTATTCCACTAAAATTATCGTCAAAAAAAGAAGCGTTTATTAAAGGCAAACTTGTAAAAAACAAAGCATTAGCTGGAGTCGGTAATCCAATAAAAGAATCAGATTGTCTTGTGTCAATATTAAATTTGGCCAAACGGTAACAAGCACCAAGTGTGATAATAAAACCTATATAGGGTAAATAACTTTCAGTCCCAAAAGCATCAGAATCCTGCATCAATTTAAACATCACATATCCAGGAACAACACCGCTCGTAACCATATCCGCCAAAGAATCTAATTGAACACCGAGTGGTCCTGCTACGCCAAATTTTCGGGCAAAAAAACCATCAAAAAAATCAAAGAAAATCCCGAGACATAAAACGAAAAAAGCAGAGTCAAAATCTAATTTAGAAACAAAAACCACAGCCACGCAACCACAAAACAGATTAAGCATTGTAAATAAGTTGGGAATCTGGGCTTTAATTTTCATACGACTTTGATTAGCTTTTAAAAAAGATTTACAAATCTAATATAATAAGTTAATGCTTTCTACGTTTTATATTAGAGATTTTTATTTGATATTTGTAAAAAAGAAAAATTACCTTGAAAAAAACAATTGCTATTCTACTGCTTTTTATTAGCGTGATGACTAATGCACAGTCCGTTAGAAAATATTCCAATGAATTTATGAATATTGGGGTTGATGCTGCTGCTTTGGGAATGTCAAATGCAGTAACCGCTTCTACAGGTGATGTAAATTCGGGCTATTGGAATCCGGCAGGTTTATTGAAAATTGCAGACAGCGAAGTCTCCCTGATGCACGCGAGTTATTTTGCAAATATCGCCCAATATGATTATGCGGCTTACGCCAAAAAGATAGATGACAGAAGCGCTTGGGGAATATCTTTAATTCGTTTCGGAGTTGATGATATTTTAAACACGACACAACTTATAGACAGCGAAGGAAATATTGATTACAACCGAATCAGTCTTTTCTCAACCGCCGATTATGGCTTTACGTTTTCTTATGCGCGACGTCCAACATTGATTGAAGGATTACAATATGGTGTAAACGCAAAAGTAATTCGCAGAGTTATTGGTGATTTTGCCAGTTCATGGGGATTTGGTTTTGATTTCGGATTACAATATGAAAGTAACAACTGGCACTACGGAATAATGCTTCGTGATATTACTACGACTTACAACGTTTGGGCAATTGACGAGGATAAATACAATGAAATAAAAGATGCCGTGGACGGACAAAATCAGGAAGCGCCTGAAAGCACCGAGATTACACTTCCAAAAGCACAACTTGGTATTTCCAAAAAAATTGATTTTCACTCTGAATATTCATTGCTGGCTGCTGTGAATCTGAATATGCAATTTGCCGAAACCAATGATATCATTTCTAACAGTGCCTTTAGTATTGACCCAGCATTGGGATTGGAATTTGGTTATACCGATTTGGTTTTTCTTCGCGCCGGCGTTGGAAATTTTCAAAATGTAGAACAACTTGACGGACGCACTAAAGTAAACTTTCAGCCCAATATTGGTTTAGGATTTAAATACAAAGGAATTCAAGTGGATTATGCCTTGACAGATTTAGGTGACCAAAGTGCTGCTTTATATTCTAATATTTTTTCTGTGAAAGTAGATTTAAGTATTTTTAGATAGAAAATTATGCTAAAAAGAATTCTTTCTTTTTCTTTTCTCATATTGACTTTCATTGCATTTTCGCAAAACCCACCACTTTCTCCCGAAACTAAAGTTAGTGTTTTTACTTGTGACCGAGGCGAAGAATTATATTCTACTTTTGGGCACACAGCGCTCAGAATCACCGACCCAAATAATGCGCTTGACGTAGTTTATAATTATGGCTATTTTGATTTCAGAACTGAAAACTTCTACTTCAAATTTGTTAAAGGCGATTTGCAATACTTTATGAACGTAACTTCGTATGATGATTTTGTTTTTGAATACAAATTAGAAAGACGACAAGTTATTGAACAGACGCTAAACTTACCGCTCGAAAGAAAACAAGAGCTATTTGACGCACTAAACAAATCGTTACTCACAGACGAAAAAAGTTATACCTATAAATTTATCGACCGAAACTGTACCTCGATGGTTGTCAATAAAATAAATAGTTTGTTTGGTACTGAAAAAATCCAAAAAGTAGATGATAAATCAATTAGTTATCGAACGCTCTTGTATCCATATTTCGAGAATTATTTTTGGTATAAACTGGGAATTAATATTGTTTTTGGAGCCAAAACCGACCAACACGCAGAAAAATTATTTCTTCCTATTGAATTGCTTAACAGTTTAGATAAAGCAACAATGGACGGAAAACCATTAGTTTCAAAAAAGGAAACTGTTGTTCAAGGAGTTAGTAGTCAACCTCCATTTTCGTTTTTCAACAGCATTTACTTAATTTGTGTGCTGCTGCTAATTTTAATAATCATAAACAACAGCATTTTATTTAAAAGCTATCTATTTGTTTGTGGAATTTTGGGACTTTTTCTATGCCTGATTGGTTTATACTCTGAACATCAGGAATTGCTATGGAATTACAACGCGTTGCTCTTTAATCCACTGTTTCTTCTGATTCCGTTTGTAAGGGATAACTTTTTAAAAAAGGGAATCATCACATTATTGGTTCTGCTATTGATTTATTGCATCGTCATGATAACAAAACCGCATCTTATGATTATGTTACCGTTTATTGTGGCCAATATATATATATTATTGAAATTGAATGGTAGAAATCCACTCAAACTATTGACCGCGATAAAGTAAAACGGTACTCAACGTTTTAAATATAATATTCACATCTAGAAAAATACTTCTGTGCTTGATATAATACAAATCGTATTGAAGTTTAATCAAACTATCGTCAATAGTTTCGCCATAAGAATAATTTACTTGTGCCCAACCCGTTAGTCCGGGTTTTATAACGTGACGTGTTTCATAAAATGGCATCACTTCGGCTATTTCATTTACAAAAATTGGACGCTCTGGCCTTGGTCCAATTACAGCCATATCTCCTTTTAGAATATTAATAAACTGTGGCATTTCGTCCATGCGGGACTTTCTCATTATTTTTCCAAATGGTGTTGCTCTACTATCATTTGTTGTCGCAAAAACAGCACCTTCTTTTTCCGCATTGTTAACCATTGTTCTATATTTCAAAATGTTGAAAGTTTTTCCGTTTTTACCAACTCTTTCCTGCGTGTAAAATAATTTTCCTCTGTTACCAATAACATTTCCGATCAAAATTAGAGGCAAAATAAGTAGTCCTACTAATAAACCTGTTATCGAAAATATAATCTCAAAAAAACGTACCATAACTAAGTAAAAATGGTTTTGATTGCTTCTGCTAAATGGGAAATAACGATAGAAATCTCGCGATACATATTGTACCGGAATTCGATGTGTTAAATTTTCATAAACCTGCGTATATTCTCTAATTATATAACCATTTTCTAATAAATGAATTAATTGATTATAAAGATCGACAGTTATTCCATCTGTTTTTTGAGATGCAATTACAACTTCAGAAATTGAATTGTTTTTTACAAATTCCTCAAGATTATTGATGTCGATTTTTTTTACTTTCAAACTGTCATTAGCTTTAATATTAGCGCTATCAGAGTTAACAAATCCTAAAACTCGATAATGTGGATCAGCACTTTCGAGTGCATGAACCAGTTCTTTAAGCTGTTCTTTATCGCAAATAAGAATAACTTTTTTGGCAAATCTACTTGAAGCAAAAAACCGAGCATATAACATTCTCCAGAAAAACAATGCTACAAAAACAGCAATATAAAAAATGACTATTTGAAGGCGGTTAGTAGGGAGAAGTGGAGTATAAACCGGAGTTAATAAATACAATAAAACCGTAATTGATGACGTAAGAATTATACTTTTTATAACTTGAAATTGATTGCTAGCAACTTGCAAATTATACATTTCAAAAACGGAACCAATAAAATTTAGATAAATTCCTAAGACTATTGTCCAATAAAAATTAGTCATCGAAATATTGAAATAATTGAATTTGAATACTATTCCAACTAAATACAAAGAAAGTAGTACAGAAATAACATCAAAAATCCGCAATAGAATTTTTCTTTCTGAAACTTCAAAGTGTATATCCTTAAGTTTGCTCATCTTATAAAAAGAGTATCTTTTACATGTTGCAAGTTACTGAATAATACTAATTATCTTAGTAAATCTATCCTCTGCTTTTTAACTATAGCCAAATTAAAACTTTTAATTGACTCTCCTGCATTTTTTATCAGTTTATTCGCTATATTAGGTTCAATAAAATGATTTTTATTTGAAATGTCATAACTTAAATATTGTTGAAAGTGACTAACAAAATAATGCTGTCATATTTTACCAAAAGTAAATTCCGCCAATATTTGTTGACACAATTGTAATTTATAATGCCATTCCTTAAATAACTGTAGTCAGTGCGTTATCAAATTGGGTTGTATTTATAAAAATATTATAGTCTTTTGACAATTCAATCCAATCTATTTTTGATAATTTGCCTGTAAAAAGAACTTCTATATTATTTTTTTGAGCAAATTTTAAAGTCTTTCTATGACTATCATCTTTTTGGGGTCCAACCATGTAAATTTTGGCATCAGGAAAAATAGCCTTTATTTTAACGAAAACGTTAACTGCCATTAAGGGATTGTATATTTTAGCAAATGATCTTACCAAAAGTATTTTTGGCGAATTAAATTCTTTAGCCGTAGATGAATATAATTGCATC
>CALQCV020000022.1 GCA_943329165.2 Candidatus Nitrotoga sp. CP45
ATAAAAAGTTTGAAGGTATTGAAACTCGGGAATTGTCTTTAGACGAAATAATTTTAAAAGAAAACCGAATTTATGAATTGTATTTTCATGTAGCCAAAAATGCCCCTTTTAATACGTTTTTTTTAGCTAAAAATCATTTCTCTTCTTTCAAAAGGCAATGCGGTCCTAAATTTATTTTAGTTGGCTATTATTTAAAAAATGAATTAGTAGGGTTTCACACTTTATTAGTTAACGGTAAAACGCTAGAAACCTATTTTCTTGGTTATGATGAACAAATTCAAAAAGAAAAAATGCTCTATTTGAATATGTTGTATAACATGACCCAATTTGGCATAGAGAATCAATTTAAAAAAATAATCTTTGGAAGAACCGCTCTTGAAATAAAAAGCTCTATTGGTGCAAAACCAGTAATAATGTCAGGCTTTATTTATCACACTAATAAATGGATAAATAGAATACTCCCTAAAATTTTTCCAAACTTAGAACCTAGTTTAGTTTGGCAACAACGACATCCGTTTAAATAAAATTGATTAAAAGACCTTACCCGAAACTAAAGAACAGCTACCTTCAATTGTTTGTGTAAAATTTTAATATCGAGTTTTGTTTCGGTACCGCAATATTCACCATCTATTTGAAAACTAACGGGAGCATCTAATTCTATTGTTGCCTTGTCTGTTGAAATTATTTCGACATCATCAGGGTCTGAAGGCATATTTCCGGAAATAATTTGACCAAAAATAATCAAATCGAAATTTTTTAAAATTACCAATTCAAACTTACCGTCATTCATAACTCCATTTGGGTTGATAACCACTCCGGTACCATATTTTTTTGCATTCGCAATAACAATCATTCTTGCAACATATCCAAAGGTTTCATTGTTTGCTTTAATTTTTGCAGTAAATGGATTACCAGAATCAAACAAAGTGGTTATTGTATTTAGAGCATAGCCCCATTTTCCATGAATCTCTCCCTGTTCATAATTCTTTATTAGTTCTGCATTAAGACCTAAATCACTTAAATGAATACTGATTTTGCCATTTATTGTAATAATATCAACTTCCATAAACTGATGTAAAAAAGCAACTTCCAGATTTTTTTCAAATGTTAATTGTAAATCCAAATCTAACGCAAAACCATTAGCCGAACCAGCAGGAATAATTCCCAGAATAACATCTTCTTTAGCTATAGCTTCTGCCACCATTCTTATAGTTCCATCACCACCAATAATAATAATTCGTTCCGGTTTATGGATATTGTAGAGGTTTTTAATATTCTCAACATCTTTTGTTCCTGAAGTTTCATAAAGTATTGATTCCAGATTTTCATTTTTAGCAAAAAGCAATGTGGAGTCTACTATTTCCTTTTTTTCAAAAGCGCCTGAAACCGGATTAACTACTATTATGATATTCTTTTTCAAACTTTTCTTCTTTTATTGCTTAAAAATAATTAATTTACAACTGCTTTCAAAAATTATAATGTTAAATGAAACCTATCCTAAAATTGTATCGTGGTTATGCAAACGAGCAGGAATTGATTGTGATGGGACATGTATTCAAACCAACGTCAATCCAAGATTATAATTTTCAGAAAAAAAATATAAAAAATGCACGCTCCATAATTAATCTCTTTAGCGCCAAAACCCAAGCTAATGCTGATGTATATTTAGAGCATAATGGTATTAAAATCCATACTAAAACATTAGATGACGGCTACTTTAAATTCTGTGTTCCGCTGGATCAATCTAAAAAATACGGTTGGATAGACTATCAGGTAACTATTGTTTATAAAGATAAAATCATCGCTGCCAAAGAATCTTATATTCGGCCACACAAAGGGAATTTTGGAATCATCTCTGATATTGACGATACTTTTTTAGTTTCTCATTCATTAAATCCTTTCAAAAAACTATATGTTTTATTATTTCGGGACATTCATAAGCGAGAAGTTTTTGATGATGTGGTTTCTCACTATCAAGCTTTGAGTTTTGCCGGAAGACAAAACAAAGAAGAGCAAAATGCTTTTTTCTATGTTTCCAGTAGTGAATGGAATTTGTACCGTTTCATTATCAAATTTACAGAAATCCATCAATTGCCCAAAGCCGTTTTGCTGTTAAAAGACATCAAAACCAAACTCACTGATTTTTTCCTGTCAGGAAGAGGCAATCACAATCATAAGTTTGAAAAGATAAAACACATTTTGGAGTTTTATCCCAATCTGGAATATATATTGCTTGGTGATGATTCTCAAAAGGATGCGTATTTATATGAAGCCATTTGTAAAATATTTCCCGTAACGGTAAAAGCGGTTTATATCAGACAAACGAGCCATCATAAAAAAGAAAAAATCATGTCGCTCTTAAGGAATTTAGAAACATTGAAAGTCGCTGTTTGTTATTTCAAAGACAGTAGCGAAGCTATTGCTCATTCAAAAACTATTGGAATTATTTAGTCTGCCGTTTTTACAAACTTTCTATTTCTCCCTGAACAACTTCCCATTCTTCGAGCAACCGATCCAATTCTTTTTTCTTTTTGTTATAGGCCATGAAGAAATTCGCGTCTTCAATATGCTTGTCATAATTGGAAGCCAACGCTTTATCATCCTGCTGAATATCGATTTCCAACTGTTTTATTTGACTTTCTACTTTACTCAAACGGTTTTGTAATGATTTGCTTTTCTTTTGATCTTCATAAGAAACTTTTGCTGTTTCCTTTGGCGCTTCTTTTTTGGCTACATCTTTTTTCTCTACTTCTCGCATGTTTTCCATGTTGCGTTGCTCAAGGAAATAGTTGATATCTCCTAAATATTCTTTGATCTTTTGATCTTTGAATTCATAAACAATATTCGACATTCCTTGTAGAAAATCTCTGTCGTGAGAAACCAACAACAAGGTTCCTTCATATTTTTTTAAGGCTGCTTTCAATACATTCTTGGATTTTATATCTAAGTGATTCGTAGGCTCATCCATTACCAAAACGTTTATTGGCTGTAGCAACAATTTACACAATGCCAGACGATTTCTTTCGCCACCCGAAAGCACTTTTACTTTTTTCTCAACATCATCGCCACGAAATAAAAAGGAACCCAACATATCGCGAACTCGTGAACGATTTCCATCGCTAGCGGCATTGGTCATAGTTTCTAACAATGTAATTTCTCCATCTAAATATTCCGCTTGATTTTGGGCAAAATAACCGAGTTGTACATTGTGTCCGAGTTTTATCGAACCTTGGTATTTGAATTCATTTACAATGGCTTTCATAAAAGTAGATTTCCCTTGACCATTCTGACCAACAAAAGCAATTTTAGAACCACGCTCCACCAAAAGTGAAATGTCTTTTAAAATCGTTTTCTCACCATAGGCTTTTGTCACATGTTCAGCTTCAATAACAACTTTTCCTGGACTTTGAGAAAGCGGGAATGAAATATTCATCACAGAATTATCATCTTCATCTACTTCGATTCGTTCTACTTTATCTAGTTTTTTGATAAGCGATTGCGCCATTGATGCCTTGGAAGCTTTGGCACGAAATTTTTCAATCAACTTTTCGGTTTCTTCAATCTTCTTGGCTTGATTTTTTTGTGTAGCCAATTGCTTTTCGCGAATTTCTTCACGCAAAATTAAATATTGCGAATACGGTTTGTTATAATCATAAGCTTTACCTAAAGAGATTTCGATTGTGCGATTGGTAACGTTATCCAAAAACATTTTATCGTGAGAAACAATCACCACAACGCCCGGGAAGTTGCGAAGAAAGCCTTCCAGCCAAATGATACTTTCGATATCTAAGTGATTTGTTGGCTCATCGAGCAATAAAATATCATTCGACTGCAATAACAATTTAGCTAACTCAATACGCATTCTCCAACCACCAGAAAAAGTATCGGTTTGGTTATTGAAATCTTCTCTTTTAAAACCTAGTCCTAATAATATTTTCTCGGTATCGCCTACATAGTTATAGCCGCCAAGCAATTCAAAACGATGCGTATAATCCGATAAATCTTCGATGATTTGACCATAGGCCTCACTTTCATAATCGGTTCTTGACACTAATTGGTGGTTGATGCTTTCCAGCTTTTTTTCAACCGCTTTAATTTCTACAAACGCTTCGTAAGCTTCATCAAGTACTGTTCTTCCTTGTTCAAAATCGATATCCTGACGAAGAAAACCCATTTTCACTTCCTTCTCGGTTGCAATCTGACCTGAATCTGGTTTGAAATCGCCGGCAAGAATTTTAAGCATCGTTGATTTTCCCGCTCCATTTTTTCCGACAAGTCCTACTCTATCTCCGGAACCTAACCGAAAAGTTACCTCTTCAAAAAGATAGGTGCCGCCAAAAGAAACCGATAAGTTGTGGATATTTAACATAGAGAAAAAGAATAGTATATTAGTTATGAAACCTTCCTTTGGGTTTACCTTTGTGGAACCAAAAACGGAATGAAATTAAAATTTTTGCAAATGTTAAAAAAAGGATCCAAATTAAATAGTATTTTAACAGGAACTTGTCCGAAATGTCAGGAAGAAAGCATGTATATTGATAAAAATCCGTATAACTTACCAAAGATTTTTGAAATGCATGAGAATTGCAGTCATTGTGGTTTACATTATCAGATAGAGCCTTCGTTTTTTTATGGAGCGATGTACGTAAATTATGGATTGACAGTTATCGTTGGAGTGGCGGCGTTTATCATTTCAAAAGTCCTTTTGGGATTAGCATTAACGCCATCATTTATAACCATTATTGTGTCTCTAGTTGTTTTAATGCCTATTAACACAAGATTAGCTCGAAATATTTATATCAATATGTTTGTGAGTTTTGATAAGGATGCTGTTAAGAAATAACGTATCTTTTTATATCGATTGTCTTATCTAATGGTATCCCATTTTCGATAAAGTCGAACAAAGCTCTAGCCAGAGTTGGCGCCAGCATCACCCCACGAGTTCCGAGACCGTTTAAAATATGAAGATTTGCATGTTTTGGATGCGTACCAAGTAATGGCCTTCTATCTTTAACTGTGGGCCTCACTCCAGCAAAATGTTCTACAATTTCAAAATCACAGTTTAGAATTTCCTTTATCCTATCAATTAATTCATATTTACCATCATTAGTGGGTGTGTTTGTTTTGTCTTGCCAATTATAGGTTGCGCCTACTTTAAAAAGATTATCGCCTAATGGCAAAATAAAAACGCTGGTATTTATTATTACATCCAAATCCAAATCAGCGGCTCTAATGACAAATAATTCGCCTTTAGTTCCTTCTAAGGGTAAATAATTAAAAAACGGATTAGAATGCATTCCAAATCCTTCTGCGAAGACAATGTGTTTGGACTTTAAGTTTTTGTATTCGATATAGTCATCAAAGGTTTTCAATTTAGCATAATCAAAAGTGTCTAGCGCCAATAAATTTATACTTTTTAAATACTCATGATAATGAGTAAGCAAAGCAATTGTATCCACATAGCCTGTTTGCATTACTTCACCATATCCAAACGGAGCATCAATACCGTTGTACTTTTTGTGAACAATAGTAGTTGAAAGGAAAGGTGCTAAATTGGGTTTATCTGAAGCTGTAAACCAATTATTTTGTTCTTCCACAGAAAAAAACTTTCTAAAAATCGGGATTTTAAAATCAAACTGAACATTAAGTTTCTTTTCTATTTCTTCATAAAAACTATTTGCAAGCTCAAGTTGAGGCTTGGCATTCCAAACTTCGCTAAATCTTTTTAAAATTACAGGATTGTATAATCCAGCGGCTATGCTGCTTGAACTTTGTGATTTATTATCAAAAATTATAAATGATTTATTATTTTGCAAAAGTGTTTCTGCAAAAGCAATCCCTGCTAATCCTGAACCAACAATAATATAATCTGTCATCATTTTATTGCTAAAAAAAACTCTCACCATAAAGATGAGAGTTTTATAATGTATTTTAAAATATTTCCTAGTAATTCCACATATCCGATTCGAAACTACGAATCTTCTCTTTTACTCTTTCCGATTCTAAAAGCTGATTTTGAGAATTGTCTTTCATGTATTGTTCAATTTTTCTATCGCCGTAAATATTTTCTTCTTTGTAGATCTCTCCGCTAAATCTGCGGGAGTTTAACAAATGATCAAACGTAATTGGCATTGCAGAGTTCTTATCGTTAAAGGCCCTTGATTCATGCAAAATATCTCGAACAGCTGGGAAGTAAACCCAGAACAAATCAACTACGTCGGCATTATCATTTCCTGCATCTCTAGCCTCAGGCGTTACCGGGCAAAGTGCCAATAATCTGTACTTTAACTCACCTTGACGTTTGTCAAAATACCAATATCCCTTTATTTTGTAGCCAGAGATATAACTAGCATCCAATTCTTTTTTATTGACAAACTGTATGTCTAAAACTTTAGCTCCGCTTTTGTAATCATCGTAATAATTATTTATTTCATCTTTACCCGCATCAGTAGTGTCTATATAAGTAAATGACGACTCCATATCCTTGAAAGTCTTCTTAGTATTAAAATAGTCATCTTGATATACTTCTGTTATTTTACCATTTTTGATGTTTTTAACAAGCACATCGAATAATGATCTTCTTTCTTTACCAACAAAAGCCGTGTCAATAGGAAAATACAAAGGGAAATTAATTCTTTCATCAAGATCAATAAACTCCCAAATGGTTTTACCCATTAATACATCTCTGTCATGAACATAACCGTAAGGTAATGGTTTGTCATTTTCAGAAATTAACTGTGCTGCTGATTTCTTTCCGATTTCATCAGGAGTTTTGGAATTCAACAAATTTGACTGAGCATAAGTTGAAACACCCATTGCCACCGCAAAAATTACTGATAAAAGATTTTTAATTTTCATAATTTATAATATAGATTATTGAAGTCGGTTTTCTATCAACTTAAATTATTATTGTATTTCATATAATACTGGAGCAGCATCTTTAGGTACAATGGCAGCAGTAGTTCCAACAATCTTAGTTTTGATATCAAAAATAGAAATCTGATCTCCTTTTGATGCTCGAGCTAAAGCTGCCTTACATTGAGCGTTAACTCTATCTCCACTTACAATGATAGCCGCTTGCCCTGGAACTTTGAAGCTAAAACGTGTTACTTGAAACGTTAGATCATACAAGAAATCTTGTAAAACCGCTGACACTTGAGAAACTTCTAAACGAGATTTAGCTCCTTTTTGAATACCAACACTTCCGCCAATAGCACCAGCTGGTGCAGGAATGTTTTTAATTCTAAATATTTTGTTGTCTGAAACTGCTTTACCATCTGGTAATTTAGCTGTTACGCTAACTTTAACTTCCGTACCAGAACCTGGGTTTAAATTGTATTTTCCATTTCCAGTTGCTCTCGCCAAACCTGGAGCTGAAGCCGTTACTTTATCATCAGAAATACCAGCGAATGATATAGTCATTGGATTAGGTAACCCTCTGTAAACCACATTCATTTTATCAGCAGATATGTTAGCTGATTTTGGTTGTGGGACAACAACATAGTTCCCTTTTATAGGTAAGCTTACTACTTTACCGTTTTCGTCAAAGTTGAAAGAGCCTGTAATTTCATGCTCTCCAACAGCACCAGCACCGAAAGAGAAATCTGCCTGACCTGCTTTAGCAGGAACGCTAACTCCATTCACAACGACTGATTTGGCAACCAAGTTTGGATCAAATTTTCCTAAGATAATTTTTCCTTTAACTGCTTCTCCTTGGAAGAAGGCTGTTTTTTCCGGAACAACGATTGGTTGATATGCCGTTAATGATGCCGCAGCAACTAAGTCAGATTTAAACATTCCTTCCATGATATCACTTTCAGTTGTTTTGATATCAGCTTGCAGTTGCGTCAATTTAGTAACTGTTGCAATCAATGGGAAGTGATGATAGTTATAATCTAACCAAGGTAGATTTGCTTCTGCTTTTTCAGAATATACATCTTTTGTTTCAAATCTTTTCTCTATTTTTTTCAATTCAACTTCAGCTATTGAGCTTCCGCCAATTGCCTTTAGCTTCCCTACAAATCCTCTGATTCTCTCTAAAAATTCTTTACCTTGAGCTGATTCTTTATCTCCTTTGTAGAACAAATTGTCAATCTCATCACTTTTATCCATTTGTTCATATGGATAGTTTCCTTCTTTATCTTTAGGGAATTTTTTAGTAACCTCTGTTTTTATACCTTCGATATAATCTGAATATTCTTTACAAAGTGTTCTAATTTTCTCAACTTTCGCTTTTTTATCACCGTATTGTAATGGTTGATCCTTTGCTTTTTGTTGTAGTTGCAAAAATGAACTCTCATTTCTGGTGTCAGAGATTGAGTTTGAACTCTCTATTTTATTATTTAATATTCCAAAAGCAGATAATACTTCTTTGGACATGTTTAAAGCCAACATCGCGATGAATACCAAATACATAAGGTTAATCATCTTCTGTCTAGGGGTTAATTTTCCTCCTGCCATTTTTTCTAATTAGTTTAAATTATTATTTTGTTTAAAATATATAGTTATAGAACTAATTATCCTTTGTTACTCATTGCAGAAAGCATTCCACCGTATACATTATTCAATGTAGAGAGGTTAGAAGTTAAGCTCTGCATTTGATCTTTTAATTTTAAATTGTTTTCAGCAACTTCATCGTTAATTTTTGCACTTCGCTCAGCACTTTGCAATTGAACTTGGTATAAACCATTCAAAGCTTCTAATTGACCTGCAGCTTTAGTCATTTCTTCTGCATATTTTTTAGTAGAAGCAACAGCATCAACTGTTGGAGATATAGCTTTTGCTGCACCTTCAAAGTTTTTGATACTATTTCCTAAACTTTCCATAAGGGCACTATCCACCTTAGCTTCTTTTAACATAGCGTCTAATTTCTGAGATAATAATCCTTGTGTGTCAGTAGCATCTTCTGTTTTTACTTTTTTAGCTTTTGCTTCACCACCAGCTAATTCTGGATACACTAGTGACCAATCTAATTCGTTATCAACAGGCTCAAAAGCAGACAAACCAAAGATTAAAGCTTCCGTTACAAGACCAATAGTTAACATTAAGTTACCAGTAATAAATCCAAATTCAAGGTGGGTAATTTTGAATAATGCCCCAAGGATTACAACTGCTGCTCCCATCCCATATGCGAAATTCATTGCTTTTTTGCTTAATAATGCCATAATAATAAAATTTTAGTTAGTTAATTTTTAATTTGTATTTAGGTTAGTTTGAAATTACTTTTTAGTCCCTCCGTTTCTAGTGAATTTAGTTCCCATGTAATCTTGAACTGTTCGGAAACCAATATAACTTCTAGCAGAATCTGCATATTCAAAATCTCTAGTTCCTACTTGCAAAAAGTAAGCAACATCTTTCCATGAACCACCGCGAACGGCTTTTCTCATGTTCTTTGAATCAGATACACTTGGATTTATTGAAGATACATATTCGTAGGCTGCAGCATCATACGCAGAATCTGTCCACTCAGACACATTTCCTGCCATATTGTACAAGTTATATCCATTTGGCTCATATGATTTGGCTTCTACAGTGTATAAAGCTTGATCTGCAGCATAATCTCCTCTATTAGGTTTGAAATTTGCTAAGAAACAACCCCTGTCATTTTTAGCGTAGGGTCCGCCCCAAGGAAAAGTAGCTGATTCCAATCCACCTCTAGCAGCGTATTCCCATTCTGATTCAATAGGTAAACGGAATGTGTTTATCAAATCTTGCTTTTTCTTCTTTGATTTGATGTATGAATTTTTGTGTAACGTTCTCCATGCACAAAATGCTTTTGCTTGTTTCCAGTTTACACCAACTACAGGATATTCGCCATACGCTTGGTGCCAAAAATAATCATTATGCATTGGCTCATTATAGGAGTAAGCAAAATCTTTTATCCAAACCGTTGTGTCAGGATATACAAGTTGTTGTTCTGTTCTAATAAAATCACTTCTCTTACCTGTTTTAGCTTTTGCGGCTGCCTGGATATCCATCGACGAATATCTGAATTTTAATTTACGAACATCTAGCGTTCTTAAACCATTAAAAGATTCAGCCAATGGTAAATACATCGTATCCATAACTTCTGTATAATATTCGTCTGGATATTTTTTAGTGTCTTTTATAAGTTTTATTTTTTTATTCAATCTTCTTCCTGCGTATGGGTCATCATCAGTCCCTACGCTATAATAATTCTCATACATGTACTTATCATAGGGAGTCATTTTTGAAGGGTCGGAATCATTAAAAGCAAAATCTCCTATGCTTCCGCCTTTCGCACCTCCTTTTTCACCTTTGCCGGTAGAAGTTTGTCCCACTTCATCAGCAAGAATGGCCAAACGCACTCGCATTGTAGAGTCTTTTACCCATTCTACAAACTGACGGTACTCACTATTTGTAATTTCTGTTTCATCCATAAAGAATGACCTAACGGTAACCGTTTTTGTAGGAGAATCCTGTATATTAGCTGGGTCGTCATCAGATTTTCCCATAATGTATGCTCCACCAGGTATTAATGTCATTCCAAACGGTTTTTCTGGATGCCATTTTCTGCCTTTAACTCCTACCAACTCACCTTTATCACTTGATCCACCACAACTGGTTAATAAAGCTAAAAATGACGCAAATGTTATGAACTTCTTCATCTGTATATTTTGGGGTTATTTGAATATTTTTTTTAGGGGGTAAACCTATTTAATATTTTTCAAAAAAACAATTAATTAATATTAAATTTGTTTGTTTAATTTTTCAATACATCAATTCACATTTCAAAAATAGAATTAATCTTGTAATTAAAAAAATATTTTATCGGCAAAAAGCGTTTTTTATCGATAAAATACGTTTTTATATATTATTTGTAAGTTATTATTTATTTTTTATGTCCTTAATTTGCATTTTTCCGTTGCGCCTTCCACCATCTTTCCGGAATTTCATTACCACATGCAGTCAGATATTCATCATGCGAACAAGATAATAACGTGTTTTTTTTGAGTTTATTGTGTTGACCCGCAAAAAAATTAATTTCTATCCACCATCTTCCGGTTTTATTACTTTTATAAAAAACTAATTCTTCGTTTTCTAATGGCACAATGTATTTTAAATAGTTTTCTTTAGTCCCAAACGGATACTCATTTGAACGGTAATTAACCCCTTCAATAAAATACCAAATTATTTGAGAAATCAGAACCGATCCTTCTTTTTTATTATTGTAATTAAAAATCCCTAAAGAACTGACCTTATCACTAATACCGGCATATCTAGATAAACTACAAATCTCTTTGCCGTCAAATCCATTTGGAGTGAAAGTAGCAAAATTGCCAGAATATGAAGACTTTACAGCATTTAAATCTATACTAACTATATCTGCATCACGCAATGTTGGCTCCGCCAATTCTATATTGTTAGAAATTTCGCCTAATCTGTATGCGTCAAAAAATAGTTTTTCGATTAAATCAATCTCTTCTTGAGAGTTATAATAGGTTTGATATCCTATATTGGTATAATTAAAAAGGTTATTTGGCTCGTCCAAAATTATTTTGGATAAATATGAATTGGCCGTTATTCCATCTTCCTGTTTACCGAAATCAAACCTACTATCAATAGAAACCAAATTAACCATTTGTTCTTGCTTATCGTATGCTCTATATAATGGATATGTCAAATCCTGAGAGCCACCTATAACAATTGGAATAATTCCTTTTCGGATTAATTTAGCGGCTACTTTTTGTAAAGCAAAAAAAGTGTCCTCTAAAGAATTTCCCGGAATAATATCGCCTAAATCAGCTATGGAGCTTTGCCAGTTTCCAGGAAACAAACCATATAATTCTTTGCGGATCACGTCCAAGTTTACCTCGTCATCAACGAAATTAACTGCACCACGGTTTTCTAAAACACCTATGATGGCAATTTTTACTTTGTCTATATCTGGGAAGTTTTTATCGGTATGAAACGCTACTTTGCTTCCTAAATGCTGTGATGACAATCCGTTTATGTATTGAATTATTTCGTTATCAACTGGTGATAGAAAATCAAATTCCATAGTTTACTTCTTTTTAGCAGGTGCTTTTTTTGCTGCAGGTTTTTTTGCTGGCGTTTTCTTTTCGCTTAACTCTTTCACTTGTTCCAAAGTCAATTTCGAAGCATCAACATCTTTATTTAATTCAATCTTGATTTTGCCTTTGGTGATTACTGATTTTCCCCAACGTGCTTTTTCAACCAAAATTCCTTCTTCTTTCCAATTGTGAATTACTTTATCAATATTCTTTTGTAATTTCTCTTCTATCAATTCTTCTACATCAGCTTGTGATAAATTATCAAAGTTGTATTTTTTACTTACGTTGATAAAAATCCCGCTCCATTTCAAAAATGGACCAAAACGACCAACGCCTTTTTGAACAGGTTCATTTTTATAAGTTGCAATTGGCGCATCAGCTTGTGCTTTTTCATTTATCAATTCTTGCGCTCTGTCCATAGTAACATCTAATGGATCTTCACCTTTTGGCAATGAAATAAATTGTTTTCCAAAACGAACATAAGGTCCAAAACGACCATTGCTCACTTCTACTTCTTCTCCTTTATATATACCTAAGTTTTTTGGCAACAAAAATAAATTCAATGCTTCTTCTAAAGTGATGCTGCCTATATTTTGTTCCTGACGCAAACTTGCGAATTGTTTTTCTTCATCGTTAGCTTCACCAATTTGAGCTACTGGGCCAAATTTCCCTAAACGAACCAAAACTTGTTTGCCTGTTTTTGGATCCATTCCTAATATTCTTTCGCCGCTTTCACGCTCTGCATTTTCTCCAACTTCAAGCACATTTGGATGAAACTTGTCATAGAACTCCTGCATCATCTTTGCCCAATCAACGTTACCTTCCGCTATTTCGTCAAAGTCTTGCTCTACTTTAGCCGTAAAGTTATAATCTAAAATTGCTGCAAAATTCTTTACCAAAAAATCATTTACAATCGTTCCGATATCTGTTGGAACTAATTTCCCTTTATCAGAACCTGTATTCTCTTTTAATATCTTTTCGTCAACTTTATTCGAGTTAAACGTAAGTTGCGTATATTTTCTTTCTACACCTTCTAGATTTCCTTTTTCTACATAAGTTCTGGCAATGATAGTAGAAATAGTTGGCGCGTATGTAGATGGACGACCAATACCAAGTTCTTCTAATTTCTTCACCAAAGAAGCTTCGGTATATCTTGATGCCGCTCTTGTATATCGTTCTGTTGCAGTGATGTTATTGTTTAACAATCTTTCATTCACTTTTAATGCAGGTAACATTCCTTCTTGTTCTTCATCATCGTCGTCATTGCCTTCCAAATATACTTTTAAGAAACCTTCAAATTTGATTACTTCTCCAGAAGCCTGAAAAACTTCGCTGTGATTATTGGCTTCAATCCTTACATTGGTTCTTTCCAATTCGGCATCACTCATTTGAGATGCTAACGTTCTTTTCCAAATCAAATCGTATAAACGGGCTTGGTCTCTTTCAACATTTACAGTATGTTTCGACATATCCGTTGGACGAATCGCTTCGTGTGCTTCTTGTGCACCTTTGCTTTTTGTATTGAATGTTCTTGGTTTTGAGAACTCTCTTCCGTATGATTTAGTTATTTCAGCTTGTGCTGCATCCATTGCTTCTCTAGAAAGATTCACACTATCAGTTCTCATATACGTTATCAAACCGGCTTCGTACAAACGTTGTGCAATTTGCATAGTTATACCTACAGGTAAATACAATTTACGCGCAGCTTCCTGTTGTAAAGTTGATGTTGTAAAAGGCGCAGCTGGTGATTTCTTTGTTGGTTTAGTTTCTAAATCGGCCACCTTATAAGTAGAGCCGATGTTTTTATTTAAAAAATCTTCGGCTTCTTTTTTAGTAGCGAAGTTTTTTGGCAATTTGGCTTTCACCACTTTTCCGGCTTCGTTTGTAAATTCAGCGGCTACTGAATAAGAAGCCACTGGTTTGAAGTTTTGAATTTCTCTTTCTCTTTCAACAATTAATCTTACTGAAACGGATTGTACACGACC
>CALQCV020000023.1 GCA_943329165.2 Candidatus Nitrotoga sp. CP45
CAATAAAAATATCACCAACTTGGAAGTTGCTTGTTTCCTCTTCTTTGTGTAATTCAATTAGTTTTCCATCTTTTAATAAGGCAAAATCTACAGCGTCAGCACTAGATCTAATGATTAGTTCTTTATTCACTTTGTAAATTTTTATCTGTATTGAGGTTTGTAGTTTGATGTTTGTTGTTTATGGTTATTAACCATAAACTTTAAACCATAAACCATAAACTGTTTGCTACAGATGGATTAAACATTTTAAACAGGTATTGTTTTTACCCGGCGAAGTCTCTCGACTTCAATTTCAATGAACGTTTTCTAAAAAAAGAAAAGTAGTTTAAAACTACTTTTTCTTTTTGTGTCGGTTAGCTCTCGCACGTTTTTTACGTTTGTGCGTTGCTACCTTATGTCTCTTTCTTTTTTTACCACTTGGCATAGTGAAGATTTTTTTGTGATTAATAAATCAGTTTTATACTGCTACTTCAGTATTAGTTTTTATTGCCTCTACAAATACTTTTGCAGGCTTGAATGCTGGAATATTGTGTGCTGGAATTTTGATTGTCGTATTTTTTGAAATGTTTCTACCAGTTTTTTCAGCTCTAGTTTTGATAATGAAGCTACCAAATCCTCTTAAATATACATTATCTCCAGTTTCTAAAGAAGTTTTCACTTCTTCCATAAACGCTTCAACTACTGCTTGAACATCTCCTTTTTCAAGTCCTTTTCTTTCTGAAATCTTTGCTACGATATCTGCTTTCGTCATTTTCTTTCGTATTAAATATTAATTATGTAATTTTTTTTAAGGTTGCAAATATATGAATAATAAAAACAATATTTCAAGCATAATCTATTAAAATTTGATCACATAAAGATTTATTTTTGTATTCCACAATTTAACTATGAAATTCTCTAAAACACTTATCCAATGGTATTTACAAAACAAACGTGATTTGCCGTGGCGAAATGACATAAATCCTTACACGATTTGGCTTTCAGAAATCATGCTTCAACAAACCCGAGTTGCACAAGGATTACCATATTTTTTAAGATTTACCTCCGCCTTTCCTACGGTTTTTGATCTTGCAAATGCCGAAGAAGAAGAAGTGCTAAAATTATGGCAAGGCTTGGGCTATTATTCTAGAGCCCGAAATTTGCATAAAACAGCAAAACAAATTGCTTTTGAATTCAATGGTGAGTTCCCAAAAAACTATTCGGAATTATTGCATTTAAAAGGAATTGGAGATTATACTGCGGCCGCAATCGCATCATTTGCTTACAATGAAAATGTTCCTGTAGTTGATGGAAATGTTTTTAGGGTTTTGTCACGTTATTTTGATGTGGAAACTGATATTGCTTCGTCCGGAGCCAAAAAAGAGTTTATACAATTAGCAGCGGAATTATTGCCAAAAGGACAAGCTAATATATTCAACCAAGCCATAATGGAATTTGGCGCTTTACAATGCGTACCCAAAAATCCGGATTGTGGCAATTGCATTTTTAATGATAGTTGTTTGGCGTTACAGAAGAAGAAAGTCGCACAACTTCCTGTAAAATCAAAGAAGACTAAAGTAACCAATCGTTATTTCAATTATTTGGTTTTTTCTGATGAAACCAATAAAACGATTATCTGTAAACGGATCCAAAAAGGCATTTGGCATAATCTTTACGAGTTTCCATTACTTGAAACAGAAAAGGCTGCAAGCGATATTGCAGTTTTGAACTTAATTAAAAATCAAAGTTTTGTTACTAATGCTGTGCAGGAAGTAACATTATTCAATTCTATACCTATTGTACACAAACTTTCTCATCAACATTTGACCATAAAGTTCTGGAAAGTTAAGGTAGAAGGCGCGCTTCTCAACGGAATTGATTGTGAATCAGCATCTAATTTCCCTTTTCCAATAGTAGTTTATAAATTTATTGAAAAAGATTGGCTTTAATTTTTAAAAAAAACAGTAAATTTGAGGAACCCGAGGCACTTTACCGAAATGTATGGAGCGCAGCGACTCGAGCGAATGCGAAAGCCGAAGGAAATAAAACTAATTTAGTCGAAAAATGAATGGCACCTTAAATAAAGTAATGTTGATTGGTCATCTTGGTGACGAAGTAAAGATGCATTATTTCGAGGGAGGTAATTGCATAGGTCGTTTCCCGTTGGCTACTAATGAAGTCTATATTAATAAGCAAACTAACGAAAAAATAACTTCTACCGAGTGGCATAATTTAGTTGTTAGAAATAAAGCTGCAGAAATTTGTGAAAAGTATTTATCAAAAGGCGATAAAATATACGTTGAAGGCAGAATAAAATCGCGCCAATGGCAAGCCGAAGATGGAACAACAAAATACACTACCGAAATACAAGTTACCGAATTTACATTTTTGACTACTAAAAAAGAAGTTGACGGACTAAAAACAACACAGCATTTAGAGCCAAAAAGTGCTAATTTTGAAGCACAAAATCCAGCGGCGCCCGAAAATGATCTACCGTTCTGATATTGTTTAACTAATCTCTAATTCATTGGACCCAGAGCCCAGTACTACAATTTTTGCAACTATAGATACCAATTTACTTTTTGGAATTATAGCCATTGTATTTCTTTTATTTTGTTCTGCGATGGTTTCTGCTGCGGAAGTTGCTCTTTTTTCCCTTACACAACAAGACCTAAATACTTTATCAGAAGAAGATTCTTCAAAAGCTAATGTAATTTCGAAATTACTCCAACGACCAAAAAAACTTTTGGCAACCATATTAGTAGCGAATAATTTTAGTCATATTGGTGTAGTGATAATATTCTCTTTTATGGGGAACAATCTTTTTGAAGCCATAGCTTCTCCTATTCTAAAATTTATTATCGAGGTTTTATTGGTTACGTTTCTTATCCTTTTGTTTGGGGAAGTATTGCCAAAAATTTATGCCAGCCGAAACAATATCCGATTCTCAAAGTTTGTTGCCAATCCATTGTCAATAATAGACAAACTACTTTCACCTATTAGCTTGCCAATGCGATCAGTTAGTGTTTTGCTACATGAAAAATTAGGAAAACAAAAATCAAATATTTCGGTAGATCAATTGTCGCAAGCATTGGGCTTAACTTCTATAAAAGATACATCTACTGAGGAACAAAAAATATTAGAAGGTATTGTTTCGTTTGGAAATACCGATACCAAACAAGTTATGAGTCCGAGAATTGATATTTTTGCGCTCGAAATGGAGGAAACTTTTGCAGAGATTTACACTAAAATAGTTGATAAAGGCTATTCCAGGATTCCGATTTATAGAGAAAGTATCGATCATATAGAAGGCATTTTGTTTGTTAAAGATTTGATTCCGCATATCAATAAGAAAGAATTCGACTGGAATACACTAATACGAGAACCCTTTTTTGTGCCCGAAAACAAGAAGTTGGACGATTTGTTAAAAGAATTCCAAAGTAAAAAAAGTCATTTAGCCATAGTGGTTGATGAATATGGTGGAACTTCGGGTTTGGTTTCGCTAGAAGATGTAATAGAAGAAATTGTTGGTGATATTTCGGATGAGTTTGATGATGAAAACTTGAATTTTTCACAGATAGACGATAAGAATTTTCTATTTGAAGGTAAAATAAACCTCAAAGATTTTTATAGAATTGTTGATGTTGATGAAGAAGTATTTGAAAGCAGTAAAGGTGAAGCCGAAACATTGGCGGGATTTATATTAGAAATTTTGGGAAATTTCCCGAAAAAAGGACAGAAAATCCATTTTTCAAATGTGCGTTTCGCCATTGAAGCTGTCGATAAGAAAAGAATAAAACAATTAAAAGTAACACTCGAATAAGTTAAAATGACAAAAAGAACACTGGGTTTTCTTGCGGTAATAGTATTATTGACTTTGGTTTCTAGTTGTAAAGATGACGCGTTGCCAAAGCCGGCAAGCCAATTGCGATTGGATTATCCGGTTGCCAAATATGTGTTGTTTAGCAATCATTGTCCTATTGAATTTGAAATAAATGAAGATGCCATTATCAAAGAAGATAAACTGTGTGGCTTTACAATTGAATATCCAAAAATGAAAGCTACAATTTATTTGACATACAAAACGGTAAATAGAGATATAGATTCACTTTTGCGAGATGCACAAAAATTGACCTATAAACACGTTATAAAAGCAGATGATATTTTGGAACAGCCATACATAAATGATGGTAATAAAGTATACGGAATGTTTTATCAAGTTGATGGAAATGCAGCTACAAACGCCCAATTTTACGCTACGGATAGCATCAAACATTTTGTGACGGGTTCAGTATATTTTTACGCTAAACCTAAATTTGATTCGATTATGCCAGCCGCAGATTATGTTAAAAATGACATGCAGCGTTTGTTGGAAACAATTAAATGGACCCGAGACCGTTAGGTCGAACGGAGCGGCACGAGCGAAGCGAACTGGCGAAGCAAACTAAATAAAAAAAGGAACTCAATTTGAATTCCTTATTTTTATTTAGATGGTTGTCTTATTTTGAGTGAGAAACTTTATAAGTTGCTCCATCACCTGTTGCTTCTACTGTTGCGTATAATTTTTCCGGAGTTAAAACTGCCCCATCAAAATCAACGGTTGCTTCTTTTTTATCAAAATCAACGGTTGCTTTTTGAACGCCATCCATTTTTGATAATTTAGTTTCAATGGTTTTAGCACAACCCATCGCGCAAGTCATTCCTTCAATTTTGAAACTAGCCGTTTCCGGTTTAGCAGCAACAGTAATTTCTTTTTTATTATTTAATTCATCTTTAGTTTCAACCGGCTTACTTGAAGTATCTTTACAGCTAAATAGTAAGGTTGACGCAAGACCAAAAGTTATTAGCGATTTGGTGAAATTCATAATTTTAGAATTTAGTAGTTGTGATGATTATCTTGGGCAAAATTAGTAAAAAATAAAAGTGATTATTCTTAAAATAATTACAAAATTTGATACAGTCAAAAAAATTATGAAATGAGCATACAGAATCGTAATAAATTATTGAATAAGCTCAAGATCTAATTACATATGACAAATAAAAATCAGTAGACATCTCCATATGAAATTACAACAATTAAAATGGGTTATATTAGTGACTCTTGCTCTAATTTGGGGAAGTTCATTTATATTAATTAAAAAAGGGTTAGTTGGTTTAAATCCGTTGCAACTGGGTTCGTTGCGAATAATTTTCTGCGCTATTTTTCTTTTAATAATTGGGTTTAAAAACATAACCACCATACCGCTACACAAATGGAAGTATATTGCGCTAACTTCTTTATTTGGGACATTTATTCCGGCGTATCTTTTTGCAATTGCCCAAACAGAGATCAACAGTTCAGTTAGTTCGATACTCAATTCTTTAACTCCTTTGAATACCTTAATTTTAGGCGCGATTGTTTTTGGTTTGGATTTTAAAAGAACGCAAATATTTGGAGTAATCGTTGGGTTAATCGGGACGATGCTATTGATTTTTAACGGAGCGATTAACAATCCAAATCAGAATTACTGGTATACGATATTGGTATTGATTGCGTCGATTTGTTATGCAATGAATGTGAATTTTATAAAAAAATATTTATCCGATTTAAAACCGTTAACCATTACGGTTGGTAACTTTTTAGTGATGTTGTTTCCCGCTTTACTTGTTTTGTCTTTTACCGATTTCTTTACCTTTGTTCATGTAGAAAAAGTACAACATGCCATGATTTTTGTGGCGATTTTGGGAATAATAGGAACTGGTATTGCCAATGTGCTTTTTTACAAACTGATACAAATGTCGTCTCCGGTTTTTGCTACTTCGGTCACTTATTTGATACCGGTAGTGGCATTCTTTTGGGGACTTCTCGATAATGAAATGCTTACGCCGTTGCAGTTTTTGGGAGCTTTTATTATTTTGATTGGCGTTTACTTATCAAGTAAAAAATAGAACCCAGAATTCAGAGGCGTAACCGTAAAGTGCAAAAAAAGGTATAAAGAGCGCAAAGCTTTTAGTTTGAGATTTTTTTGTTTTTTTTGCATTTGGAATTTATAACAACAAAAAAGACCGCTATTGCTAACGGTCTTTTTAGTATCTATTAAATTTCAATTATTGAAAATCGGCATCTAAAACACCTTCGTTAATTTTTACATCACTCATTTTGATGTCTAATTCAAAACCAACATTCATGATAGTGTTGAAAGGTACTTGAACTCCTTTTACAGCTCTGTAATCGCTGAAGTTTGTGACTCTTGTCATTTTTTCCCCACCTTGCTCCTCAGTAGTAGTTTCGGCAGTTTTCAGACCTGTTTTTACATCAAAATAATAGGTAGTATCACCATCAACAACGGCATAAGAATCAGCGCCATTCATTGGCTCAATTCCTGAAACAGTTACGCCAGCTTTAGTTGCCAACAAAGTTTCGTTGAATAATACTGCGCTCTCTTTCATTTTTGCAAGCTCTTCACCTTCTAAAACTTTTTTCTGACCTTGTTGCATCATGTATGCGGAATTTCCGTTTACCACTTGCTTCATTATAGAACCCATTCCGGCCATAGAAAGCTCAATAGCCATTCTTCCTTTGTTATCCATTTTTGATGTGTAAGACAAAGGCATTGGTGCTTGAGGAATAGTTGTAGAACCAGTATACGCAATAGATTTAACGGCTTTCACCGCTTTGTCTCCACCAATCGCAGTTACATAAGCATCAATTACTGTTTTTGCAGTAACTCCAGCAGGAACTGGTTTTTTCATAGCTGGTTTCTCAGTAGGATTACCGAATTTATCGAAATAAAACATTGGAATTTTTAGTTTTTCCAATGATGAAATAACTTCTGATCCCTTTCCGGTAACTACTATACGTAAATTATCTGCTAAGAAATATTTGTTGGCAACTCTCATAACATCTTCCGGCGTAACGGCATTGATATTTTTGATATAATTTTCATAAAAATCAGCAGGCAAACCTTCTGTTTCAATATTTAAAGCGTAACGAGCAACGGTCGCTGGTTTTTCAACTTGCATTACGAAACGCCCAATGTAACCAGCTTTTACACCGCTTAACATTTCTTCAGAAACTTTCTCAGTTCTGATTTTGTTTAGTTCTTTTAAAGATTCTACCACAGAACTATCTGTAACTGAATTTCTAACCTGAGCATTTGCTTTGAATTTGCTATACATGTTTTTGTCAAAACCAACACTTGAACGGGCACCATAAGTCCAGCCGTGTTTTTCTCTCAAATTCATATTCAAATAACTATTGAAATCGCCGCCAAAAACTTGGTTAGCCAAAATCACAGGAAAAAAGTCAGCATCTGACATTTTTAAGTTTACGGTGTTAATCAATGAGATTTCAGATTGAACCGCATTTGGCATATCAACAAAATTGATTTGTGTATACTGAACGTTGCTTGGATTAGAATATGTTAATCTTGGCGCTGTAGCTTTTACCCATGGACCAAATAATTTCTCAACCATTTTTTTTACATCTTTTGTTTTTACATCCCCAACGATTACTAAATAAGCGCGCTCCGGAACAAAGTATGTAACATAGTTACTTTGTACATCAGCTAACGTAACATTATTAATAGTTTCTTCAGTTAAATACTCGCCAGATGGATGATTTTTACCATAGGCCAAAACATCTTCAACTCTACCGGCAACTACAGGAACACTTTTTTCTTGTGTTTTTAATCCGTCGATAAGTTTTTCTTTTTCTTTCTCAAACTCTTCCTGAGTGAAGTTTGGTGTTAAAGCACCTTCAGCCATCAATTCTAAAATTCTTTTCGAATATTTAGACAATCCGTTGGCAGAAGCGCCAGAAGAAAAGAAATTGATATCAGCTCCCATAAAATCGATTTCTTCGTTGAAAGCATCTTTCGATGTTTTTGTCGAGCCGTTTCCGATTAAGCTACTAGTTAAATTATCAACTCCTTTTTTATTTCCTTCAGCATAAGGAGCATTGTCAATACTTAAATTGAATGAAACTCTGGGAAGTTTGTGGTTTTCAACTACTAAAACTTTTAATCCGTTTGGCAACGCAAAAGTTTCTGGTTTTTTAATATTAATAGTTGGTGATGGACCTGGTTTTGGCTGTGTTCTGTCTTGTGCTTGCATAATTAAAGTTAAAAACAAGCTTGATACTACTATAATTGATTTTTTCATTGTCTTACGGTTTATTGTTTGTTATCAGCTTTGTCTTTTGCAGGTACATAATCCAAAATCAAACGTTGGTTTGGATTTAAATATTTATTGGCAGCGTCTCTGATTTCTTCACGAGTTACAGAGCGTAAGATGTCGATATTTGTATTGATCAAATTAACATCTCCGAATAATAAATAGTAAGTTGCTAAGTTTTCTGCAACACCTTCAATGCCTGAATTTTCGTCAACATAATTGCTCTCGTTGATGTTTTGTAATTTTTGGAAATCATTTTCAGAAATTAAATCTGTTTGCAATTTTACAACTTCTTCATCAACTTCTTTGATCAAGTCAGCTGAGGTAAAATCTCCTTGTGGCATTCCGTATAGAATATACTGTCCGTAGTCTTCTTGTGCATAATTAAACGCTCCGATTTGTAAAGCCATTTTCTTATCGTCAACGATTTTTTTGTATAATTTAGAACTTTTACCATTGCTTAGATAAGTAGAAATCATATCTAAAACTCTTGCATCACGAGTTTTCATAGAAGGAATTCTGTAGGCCGCAACAACCATTGGTTTTTGGATGTTTGGATCTTCATATTGTGCTTTGATTGTTTCGGTAATCGGCGCTTCTATGAAAGTTTGTTTTTTCAATTCAACTCCTCTTGGTATCGGACCAAAATAATTTTGAATCCAAGCTTTAGTTTGTGCAATGTCAATTTGACCAGCAACAACTAAAACTGCATTGTTTGGAGAATAGAATTTTTTGTTAAAATCTTGAAACTCTTGTAAAGTTGCAGCATCTAAATGTTCCATAGAACCTATAGTTGCCCAACGGTAAGGGTGTACTTTAAACATGTTTTTCTTTACTTCGGCAATAAGATTTCCGTAAGGTTGATTGTCAACACGAAGTCTTTTTTCTTCTTTTACTACTTCGTTTTGAGTATCAACGCCAATTTGATTGATAACTGGATGCATCAATCTTTCTGATTCCATCCACAAACCCAATTCTGTATTATTCGAAGGGAAAACCTCGAAATAATAGGTTCTGTCTTCCGTGGTGTTGGCGTTGTTAGTTCCTCCGTTTGCAGTTACTATTTTAAACCATTCTCCACGTTTTATGTTTTCGGTTCCTTCGAACAATAAATGTTCAAAAAAGTGAGCGAATCCAGTTCTTTCAGGATTTTCGTCTTTTGCACCTACGTGATACATAACAGAGGTAATTACAACAGGCGCCGATGGATCATTGTGTAAAATTACATGAAGACCATTTGGCAAATCGTACTCCTCAAACGTGACCTTTTGGGCCTGAGCTGTTCCTCCAAGCATAAGCATTGAACTTAAAGCGATTAATGAATTTTTCATAAAAAATATAAATTTTTTCAGTTGATTGTCAAGTTAGTTGTCTAACTGTTTAATTTGTTACATCAAAGGTATCTTTTTTTATTTATTTCCATAAAAATATTTCCATTTGATAACCTCCTGATTTTTAACGCTAATTTTTTTTACGGAAGGGTTGCGTGTGTGGAAAATAGTTGTATATTTGCCCACTTTAAAAAATTAAACAATAACAATATGTATGCAATCGTAGAGATAGCAGGGCAACAATTCAAAGTAAGCAAAGACTTAAAGGTTTATGTTCACCGTTTGGCTAATGAAGAAGGTTCAAAAATTTCTTTTGACAAAGTTCTTTTATTAGACGATAATGGTAACATTACTTTAGGCGCCCCAGCTATAGAAGGTGCTTCAGTAGAAGCCAAAGTGTTATCACACTTAAAAGGAGATAAAGTAATCGTTTTCAAAAAGAAAAGAAGAAAAGGATTCAAGAAAAGAAATGGTCACAGACAATACCTAACACAAATCGTGATTGAAGGTATATCTGCAACTGGAGGGAAAAAAGCAGCAAAAGCTGAAGCAGCCCCAAAAGCAATAGCAGCAACTGAAGAAGCAGAAGCTCCTAAAAAAGCAAAAGCTCCCAAAGCAGACAAGAACGAGGAAGCAGCTCCAAAAAAAGCAGCTCCAAAAGCTAAAAAAGAAGATACTCAAGATTAATAACAATATAAACTAATACGTCATGGCTCACAAGAAAGGTGTCGGTAGTTCTAAGAATGGTAGAGAATCAGAATCAAAACGTTTAGGCGTTAAGATTTATGGTGGTCAAGCTGCAATTGCAGGTAACATCATTGTTAGACAAAGAGGTTCTAAACATAATCCAGGAGAAAACGTTTACATGGGTAAAGATCATACTTTACATGCAAAGGTTGCTGGTGTAGTGAAATTCCAGAAAAAAAGTGATAACAAATCATTTGTATCTGTAGTTCCATTCGAAGCATAAGAACAAACTCTTTTCAGAAAACAAAACCCGATTCAGTAATGAGTCGGGTTTTTTGTTGTCAAGTTGTAATCCCGTAGGGATTCTACACTGGTAGAAAAAACAAATTCAAAAGGGAAAATCCCTTTAAGGATGATATAAATTATTTTCAATAACAAGGTTCAGTATTGAGTCTGTTTTTTTGTTTTAATAGCGAATGGCTGGGGCGTTTTTGGTTTCCATTTTCCCGCTCTCCGCTATACAAGGTGTTGTTACAATCAAGGCTAGTTAGGAATGGTCTTTTGTGTCAGTATTATTATGTCCCTAAAGGGACTCATGTTTTCTATTAATTATTTTGCTACCCGTGTTAAACTCCTAAAGGGATTGTAAACAAAAAACCCTCACATCTCTGCAAGGGTTTCTTTTATAGGATGAGATTTCCACCTGCGCGGGAATCACAAATTTGGATTAGTATCTGTAATACTCAGGCTTAAACGGACCTTGAACTTCTACACCAATATATTCTGCTTGGTCAATTCTTAAAGTTTCTAATTCAACGCCTAATTTAGCTAAGTGTAACATCGCTACTTTTTCATCTAAATGTTTTGGCAACATATAAACGTCATTTTTGTATGCTGCACTGTTTTTCCATAATTCAATTTGAGCTAAGGTTTGGTTCGTAAATGAATTACTCATTACAAAACTTGGGTGTCCTGTAGCACAACCTAAATTAACCAAACGCCCTTCAGCCAAAATGATAATATCTTTTCCTGCGATAGTATATTTATCAACTTGTGGTTTGATTTCTACTTTAGATGCACCGTGGTTTTTGTTTAACCAAGCCATATCAATTTCGTTATCAAAGTGACCAATGTTACAAACGATAGTTTTATCTTTCATTTTTTCAAAATGAGAACCTAAAACAATGTCTTTGTTTCCGGTTGTGGTGATGATGATATCAGCGTTGTCTACAACAGTGTTTAATTTTTTAACTTCAAAACCGTCCATAGCCGCTTGTAAAGCACATATTGGATCAATTTCAGTAACGGTTACTATTGAACCCGCACCACGGAATGAAGCCGCAGTTCCTTTTCCAACATCACCATAGCCACAAACAACAACTCTTTTACCGGCTAACATAATATCAGTAGCTCTACGAACAGCATCAACTGCCGATTCTTTACAGCCGTACTTGTTATCAAATTTCGATTTCGTAACCGAGTCATTAACGTTGATAGCAGGCATTGGTAATGTTCCAGCTTTTACTCTTTCGTAAAGTCTGTGAACACCAGTAGTGGTTTCTTCAGACAATCCTTTGATACCAGCAACTAGTTCGGGAAAACGGTCAACAACCATATTGGTTAAATCACCACCATCATCTAAAATCATGTTCAATGGTTTTCTGTCTTCACCAAAGAATAACGTTTGCTCAATACACCAGTCAAATGATTCTTCATCAAGACCTTTCCATGCATATACTTGAATTCCAGCAGCAGCAATAGCAGCGGCGGCCTGATCCTGCGTAGAGAAAATGTTACAAGAAGACCAAGTAACTTCAGCTCCCAAGGCAATTAATGTTTCAATAAGAACAGCCGTTTGAATGGTCATGTGAAGACAACCAGCAATTCGAGCTCCTTTTAAAGGTTGTTCGTTTTTGTATTCAGCTCTAAGAGCCATCAATCCTGGCATTTCTGCTTCTGCCAATTCAATTTCTTTTCTTCCCCAAGCTGCAAGCGAAATATCTTTCACTTTAAAAGCTACATAAGGTAATGTTTGTGTACTCATCTATTATGTATATTTGTTTTTAAATTTCGGGGCAAAATTACAACATAGGTTAGAATTAAAAAAGCGTTTTCTGTTTTTTTATGAATTGTTTAGCAACTTAATTTTCTGAAATACAAACAGATAATTTAAAACTCCAATGCCTTTACTAAAAATCATAGCGTTAAACGATTACACTCAATTGTTGGTTTGGAAGATAACCGAAACCTTTGACGAGCTATTTCGTAGTGTTGCCCTAAAAGATGTTTCGTTGGCAAGAGTGGAAAACATGAAAGCCGAAAGCCATCAAAATGGGTTTTTAGCGGTGAGAAGATTATTAATGGAAGCCGGGTATACCGACTTTGATTTGTACTATGATGAATTTGGGAAACCACATTTGGAAGCGGGAGGCGAGAAGCGTGAAGAAACTTCCATCTCCGATCGTCCATCTCCCATCAAAAAACACATTTCCATTTCGCATTCGAATGACTTTTCGGTTATCGTGTTAAGCGATGTTAATATCGGCGCCGATTTAGAAATCCTAAAAGACAAAACCTTAAAATTGGCACCGCGCTATATGGATGTTTCGCATCTGAAAAACATATCAAAAGAAGACCAACTGATAAAAGCTACTGTGGTTTGGGGCATCAAGGAATCGGTTTTCAAAATCAAAAATGAAATAGGCATTAGTTTTAAAGATCACATTTTTGAAGACGATTTTAATCTGGAAGATAAAAAATGTGGCGTTTCACTGCAATTCAATCATAAAAACGAACGCTTTGATATTGTTTTTGAATTTATTGAAAACTATGTTTTTGTTTGTGCGTTTAGGACCGCTCCGATATAATCTGCCTTGGTAAGATTATTTAAATAACAAACACATTCATTGCAATAGCCAATATGCTTAGCAAAACACTGAAAATGGTCATATTAAAAACCGTTTTTGGGGTTAACTGTGCTAAAATTCCAACATTTACAATGGTACAGGTAACAACTACGAATCCTAACTGGAGCATTTGTGCAAAAGAGTTTCCGTTTTCTAAGATATACATTGCAGCGATCCCACCCAAACAGCTTTGCCCAATAATGACTAAGGCTGCAAACCCAATATAACTTTGTTGAAAATCTCCAAGTGTTTTTCGATATAGTGTCATGATACGATGATTTTTATGAATTAATAGAGTAAAATTAATAGGTTGAGCATCCATAAAAAATGATATGAATCATGTTTTGTAAAATTTTCTGTATTTTAAAAAAGGGTTACATTTACAATTCTTAAACGAAAAACAAAGCACATGTTATATGAGCAAATTTTATCGGCCAAAAAAGAACGCAAAAAACTTCTGGCTATTTTAATTGATCCGGATAAAGTTGCTGTGGAAAGGATTTCGGTTTTGACAGAAAAAATAAAGCAATCACCGGCAACGCATATTTTTGTTGGTGGAAGTTCGTTTGAGGGCCATCATTTGGATGAAATTATTATTGAAATAAAATCAAAAATTAATTTACCGATTCTACTTTTCCCCGGAAATCCCGCTCAAATTTCAGCAGAAGCGGATTGCATTTTATTCTTAATGCTGCTTTCGGGAAGAAATCCAGATTATTTGGTGGAGCATCAAATTAATGCGGTTCCTATTTTGGAAAAAACCAAGTTGGAAATTATTTCTACAGGTTATATTTTAATAGAAAGCGGAAGCGA
>CALQCV020000024.1 GCA_943329165.2 Candidatus Nitrotoga sp. CP45
AAATAATGATGGACCTTTGTCAAATCTAAATCCATTTATTTTAAGTTCACTCAATTTACCTCCGGGATAACTATTTTTTTCAAAAATTGTTACCTTAAAACCTTGATTGGCAAGTCGAATTGATAAGGCAAGACCTCCAATTCCAGCTCCAATTATACCAACGGTTTTTGACATTTTTATGAATTAAAATATTCTCGTAAAATTAATTTTTTAAAATAGGAAAATCGTATAACAAAAGTTAAAAAAATCCTATAAATAAAAAACAACCAACCAATAAAAAATTAAAACTATATGCTTATCCAAAGTTAAAAACCCCAACTCAATTGCTCAAGTTGGGGATTTTTATTGTCAGCAAAAAATATTACTTTTTATCATCTCTTCTTTCAAGACGTGGACCGCGATCTTCTCTAGCAGGAGCATTTTCATCTCTTGGAGGTCTTGGTAAAAGTGCTTTTCTTGACACTTTTTCTTTTCTAGTTTTAGGGTCAATACCTAAGTATTTTACTTGAAAAACATCGCCCATATTTACTACATCGGTTACGTTTTCTGTTCTTTCCCAAGCCAATTCTGAAACGTGTAATAAAACTTCATTTCCTGGAGCTTCTGTATATTCTACAACTGCACCAAAGTCAAGCATTTTTATTACTTTAACTTCATAAGCTTCACCCATTTGTGGTTTGAAAATAATAGAATCGATTTTTGCTAATACCGCAGCAATTCCGTCTGGGTCAGTTCCTAAGATTTCAACAACACCTTGCTCATCAACTTCGTTAATAACAATCGTACAACCGGTAGCTTTTTGTAATTCCTGAATCACTTTTCCACCAGGTCCGATTAAGGCTCCAATGAAGTTTCCTGGAATAGTACGCATGATAATTTTTGGAGCATGAACTTTAACGTCAGCATTTGGTTTAGCCAATGTGTCAGTTAATTTTCCTAAGATATGTAAACGTCCATCACGAGCTTGAGCCAAAGCTTGCTCCATGATTTCATATTTCAATCCGTCAATTTTGATGTCCATTTGACAAGCCGTAATTCCTTCAGAAGTTCCGGTTACTTTGAAATCCATATCTCCTAAATGATCTTCATCACCTAAGATATCCGAAAGCACGGCGAAGCGCTCACCGTCAGTAATCAATCCCATAGCAATTCCAGAAACTGGACGAATCATTTGTACTCCAGCATCCATCAAAGCTAATGTTCCAGCACAAACTGTCGCCATTGAAGACGAACCGTTTGATTCCAATACTTCAGAAACAATTCTGATAGTGTACGGATTTTCAGCCGGAATCATGTTTTTCAAAGCACGTTGTGCTAAGTTTCCGTGACCAACTTCTCTTCGGGAAGTTCCTCTCAACGGACGCGCTTCTCCTGTAGAAAATGGGGGAAAATTATAGTGTAAATAGAATTTTTCTTCTCCTTGTTCAGATGGTGAATCAATTTGGTTAGCTTCTCTTGATGTTCCTAAAGTTGCAGTTGCCAAAGCTTGCGTTTCTCCACGTGTAAATAAAGCCGAACCGTGTACAGATGGTAAATAATCTACTTCACACCAAATTGATCTGATTTCGGTAGTTTTTCTTCCGTCCAAACGAGTTCCTAAATCTAAGGTTACATTACGAACCGCTTCTTTGTTTACTTTGTAGAAATATTTTCCAACTAAATCTCCATTTTCAGCTAATTCTTCTTCGGTAAACAAAGCTTTTACTTCTTCTTTTACAGCATCAAATGCAGCTGAACGTTCCTGTTTAGCCGAACCTTTGCTTGCAATAGCGTAAATTTTATCATAAGCCGCTGCTTTTACTTTAGCGTAAATAGCTTCGTCTTCTTTTTCTTTTTCATAAGTACGAACTTCTTTCTTTCCAAAAGCTGCCGCTAATCTTTCTTGAGCAGCAATTTGGTTTTTGATATGTTCGTGAGCAAATTTAATCGCTTCCACCATTTCTGCTTCTGAAATTTCTTTCATTTCACCTTCTACCATTGCGATAGAATCAGTTGAAGCACCAATCATCATATCAATATCTGATAATTCTAATTGAGCACGACTTGGGTTGATGATGAATTTTCCATCAATTCTTCCAACTCTAGCTTCAGAAATCAACGTTTCAAAAGGAATGTCAGACAGCGCCAATGCTGCCGAAGCGGCTAATCCTGCTAATGCATCTGGCATTACATCTTCGTCATGAGACATCAATTGAATCATAACTTGAACTTCTGCATGGTAATCACTTGGGAAAAGCGGACGCAATACACGGTCAACTAATCTCATTGTCAACACTTCGTTGTCACTTGGACGAGCTTCTCTTTTGAAGAAACCTCCAGGAAAACGACCTGCTGCTGCAAATTTTTCACGATAATCTACCGTCAAAGGTAAAAAATCAATACCTGGACTTGCTTTTCTTGCGGATACTACTGTTCCTAAAATAACAGTTTTTCCAATTCTAACTACTACAGATCCATCAGCTTGTTTCGCTAAACATCCTGTCTCGATTGTGATGCTTCTACCATCACCTAAATCGATTTTTTCTACAAATAATTGTGGAATCATAAATTTTCCTTGTTTAATTTTACATTGGTTCCTGCCTGTCGACAGATTAGATGTGTTGTTGTAGTTGTTGTTTGTAACCCAATGAAAAACCGAAACTTTTCTTCTTTTTAATGTAAAAAAAAAGAGGCGCGTGGGCACCTCTTTTATATTGACTATTTTCTAATATTCAATTCTTTGATGATCTCACGATATCTGTTGATCTCTTTTTTCTTCAAGTAATCAAGAAGACTTCTTCTTTTACCTACCAAAAGTACTAACGAACGCTCTGTATTGTAATCGTGACGATTTTTTTTCAAGTGCTCTGTTAAGTGAGAGATTCTAAATGTGAACAATGCGATTTGTCCTTCTGCAGATCCTGTGTTTTCTGCTTTTCCTCCGTGTTTAGCGAAGATTTCTGCTTTAACTTCATTAGTTAAGTACATGCTAATATTATTTAAATGATTATTATGTATGAATTAAGATTTTCTCAATTCGTGTGCAAAAGTAAACTTTATTTTCAATTAGACAACTATTATTTAATTGAAAATTTAAAGATTCATGAGTTTTAAAGTTTGGTTTTTACCAACTTATGCAATTATAAACCATTAAGAGATTAAGTAAATTAAGTATTTATATCATTCTTAATGAACCTTAATATCTTAATGGTTTAAATAAAAATTGTTTATTATACATAATTACCATATGAATAGTGATTGGCAGCATTTTTCAAATCAACTTTTTAAAACAACTTTGCAACTTCCTGATTTACAAATTCTAAAAAGCGTTCGTCGACTTCTGTGAAGGGATTGATAACATGACTGTCAATATCGATTTGACCAATATTTTTTCCGTTTACAAAAAGCGGTACTACAATTTCTGACTTAACAGTAAAACTGCAGGCGATATAATTGTCTTGGGCAGCGACGTCGGGCACAACAAAGTTTTGGTTTGATTCTGCCACTTGTCCGCAAATACCTTTTCCAAATGGAATTACAGTGTGGTCTGTTTCGGCACCAACATAAGGCCCGAGATGTAATGTTTTATTTTCGTGATTGGCAAAATAAAACCCAACCCAATTGTAATAGGAAATAGTATCGGATAAGAACTGGCAAAGGTTTTTTAGTTTCACATCTCTTTCTGTTTTTTCAGCAAGAATAGCTGTGACCTGCGGTTTTAAGCTTTCAAAATTCATAGTTTGTTATTTTGACAATTGATCTGTGTAAATCTGTGAAATCTGTGTTCAATTTTATTTTTTGCAAATGTAACGACTGCACTTTTTTATTTTATATAAATTTGTTAAAAATTATCTTTTGAAAAATTTGCTGCTCCAATACAAACCATTTTTACTTTTTCTCGGAAAATTCATTTTCAGCTATTTGATATTAACCGTCATTTATCAAACTTATCTTAATCATTTTGATGTGAAAAATGTTGAAGTTGATACTTTTACAAAAATGGTTGCCAAGCAATCGGCAGCAGTTTTATCCTTAGTCGATTCGAAATCTTACACAATGCCACATCAGACAGAACAGACCGTAAAATTATTTTATAAAGGCAAATACATTTCTAGGATTATTGAAGGTTGCAATGCTTTAAGTGTGATTATTTTATTTATTTCGTTTGTTATTGCCTTTACCGGAAAGTTAAAAAAAACTATTCTTTTCATTTTGTTTGGCAGTATACTAATTCACATTCTGAATATTGGTCGAATTGCACTTTTGTGTGTCGCACTGTATCATTTTCCACAGTACGAGCATTTGTTACACGGAGTGGTTTTCCCGTTGGTTATTTATGGAGTTGTATTTTTGTTATGGGTAATTTGGGTTAATAAATATTCTTTGTATGCAACAGAAATCGATAAGAAATAAAAGTAAAATTGGATGGTCGCTTTTCTTGATATTGCTTTTGGTTTTAATAAGAGCTTTTGAAGACACAATTTTCTATGATCCGTTTTTAAATTATTATAAAGAGGAATATACCCATTTGTCCTTTCCTCAAATTAATATTTTTAAATTGTTTTTTAGTTATGGATTTCGGTTTTATATTAATTCAGTGATTTCATTATTATTGTTATATGTCATTTTTAAAGACAGGCAAATTGTAAAATTCTCTGCGCTACTTTACATGGTTTTAGGTTCAATACTGATGATTAGTTTTGTTTTTGTCTTGACATTTTTTGCCGAAGAAAGTAAAATGACTTTGTTCTACATTAGAAGATTTTTAATCCAACCTATTTTTATTTTGCTGTTTATCCCAGGATTTTATTATCAGAAAAAGATTAAAAAGTAAGTTTATTTTCTTAACTTTACTTGATTAGTATATGCCGAAATTTAATTTTGAGTATTATGAAAATAGTAAAGCATTCCGGAAGTGTTGTTGATTTTAATCGAGATAAACTTAAAAGTTCTTTATTAAAATCTGGCGCAAATAGGTTGGTTATTGATGACATTTTACAAGTTATTGATAATCAAATTTATGAAGGAATTTCTACAAAAAAAATCTACAAATTAGCTTTTAATTTACTCAAAAAATCTTCCAACTCTATTGCGGCAAGGTACAATTTGAGATCTGCGATTCAGATGCTTGGTCCGGCAGGGTTTTTCTTTGAAAAATTCATTTCACGACTTTTTATTTCAGAAGGGTATGTGTCAAAGACAAATCTCTTTTTGCAGGGTAAGTGCGTTACGCATGAAGTAGATATTATCATCAAGAAAAATAATTATATCGAGATGATAGAATGTAAGTTTCACCCAAGAAGCGAAAGTAATTCAGACGTGAAAGTACCAATGTATATATTATCCAGATTTAATGATTTAAAAGATAGAAATTACCCCATTTTTTCCAAAAGCGATAAAATTTCAAGCTGTTGGATTACAACGAATAATCGGTTTACGTCAGATGCGTTGGCTTTTGCCAATTGTTCTGGGCTCAAATTATTGAGTTGGGATTATCCGACAAATTTTAGTTTAAGAAAAATAATTGATGAAAAACAATTGTACCCAATTACTTGTTTAACAACTTTAACCATAGCAGAAAAAGACAAACTGATGGTGTTAGATATCATTTTGGCTAGAGAAATTATTGATAAATTAGAAATTCTTGAAAAAATAGATCTTAGTCCAATCAGAATAAAAAATGTGATTAGAGAGGCTTCGGAACTATGTAAATATTTATGATATGAAAATTAAATTTCTTGGAGGCGCAGGAACAGTAACAGGTTCAAAAACATTAATCGAAAGCAATGGAATCAGAATTCTAATCGATTGTGGACAATTTCAAGGGTTAAAACCTTTGCGGGAACTTAATTGGGAACCACTTCCAATTTTACCGAATACAATTGACTTTGTTTTGTTGACTCATGGCCATTTAGATCATTGCGGTTGGTTGCCTAGACTTGTAAATCAAGGTTTTGAAGGGAAAATATATTGCACAAGCCCAACAGCTAGTGTCTCTAAATTAATTCTATTAGACAGCGCCAAAATTCAGGAAGAAGAGGCCAATAAAGCAAATAAAGAACATTTTTCCAAACACGAAAAAGCAGAACCTCTGTATAATGTTGAACAATCTAAAGCCGTTTTCCCTTTATTCAGAGTGATAAATGCTGATCAAGAAGTACAACTTGATGCAGAAATATTAGCTGTTTTTAGAAATGCAGGACACATTATTGGTGCTTGTTCTATCGAGCTAAAATTAGAAGGCAAAACACTCGTTTTTTCTGGCGATATTGGTCGGGATGATGATGTGCTGATGTTTCCCCCGGAAAAACCCAAGGAAGCAGATTATATTTTTCTTGAAAGTACTTATGGCAACCGAATTCATCCCGATGACGACGTCAAATTACTGTTAGAAACTTACATCAACAATACGTATCAAAATAATGGGACAGTTATTATTCCGAGTTTCGCAGTGGAACGAGCCCAAACCATTATGTATTTGATTTGGAAGTTAAAGGAGGAAGATAGAATTCCAAATATACCTTACATTATTGATACTCCAATGGGAATAAGTGTTTTGGATGTTTTTACAAACAATAAAAATTGGCACAAATTGTCGGAAGAGGAATGTGTTCAAATGTGTAAAATTTTCACGATGAATTCAGATTATCAAGAAACTATAAACACCATTTATAATAAACAACCAAAAGTTGTTATTGCCGCCAGCGGAATGATTACCGGCGGGAGGGTTTTGAGTTATTTGGAAGAATATATCGGATTACCTGAAACAACTATAATTATTGTTGGCTACCAAGGTGAAGGAACGCGTGGTAGAAAACTATTAGAAGGAGCAACAGAAATAAAGATTCACGGGAAATATTATCCGGTTAAGGCTAAAATTTTAGAAATACAGGGGTTGTCTGCACATGGTGACCAAAATGATTTGATCAATTGGTTGTCAGAATTAAAAAATAAACCCCAAAAAGTGTTTTTAGTTCATGGTGAAAACCAACCGGCAGATGAATTACGAATCAAAATACAGGAAAAATATGGTTTTGATTGTGCTGTTCCTTTGTTAGGGCAAGAGTTTGAGCTATAAAGTTTTAATATGTTTTTAATTTTTTGCTAATTTGATTTTCACTAGCTTTGCACTATGATTTTGAAAAAACAAATATCTATTTTGTTGACTTTTCTCCTATTGGTTTCCAATTTAGGATTGGCCTTTAATGTGCATTATTGTGCTGATGAAATTGAATCAATAACAATAAATTTAGCCCCAGCTTCAGCAAAAGTGGTTGATTTATGTTGCGGAATTGTAGAAGAAGAACCAGGATGTTGTAAAGACAAAATCATTAAGGCAGAAATCAAATCCGACCTAATTATAATTAAAGCGGTTTCTTTTGATACTGAATTCATTGAAGATTATAATTGTTGGAAACCTTTCTTTTTTTCTAATAATCTCAATTTTAAAACTAGAGGTAATTTTACTTATTATTGCGATTCTCACCCGCCGCCGTTATATCTTTTGTACAGCCAATATACTTTTTACGCTTGATTTAATCTGAATTCGGTTCAGATTCCCGATAAGTTTGGGGAATCATTGAAATGGATTTATATTAATCAATTTCAGCATTAAGCGATGCTGAAATAAATTCAGCATAAAATGAAAAATACAATATTGTTCTTCATATTGTTGGTTTCTAACCTTGTTTTTTGTCAGGAAGAGATCAAAAAAGATACTTTGAAAACGGTAAAAGTTCAAGCCAGTAGGAGAGGACTAAAAAAATCACTTTCTGGCACAGCCAATACAACATTGGTAACTAGTAAAGAGTTACTCAAAGCCGCTTGTTGCAATCTGGCTGAAAGCTTTGAAACTAATCCATCCATCGATGTCAATTTTTCGGATGCTTTGACAGGAACCAAACAAATCAAAATGTTGGGTTTGACAAGTCCGTATATTATGATTACCGAAGAAAATATTCCTTCGGTTCGTGGAGCTTCTCAAGCTTACGGATTGTCATTTATGCCAGGAACTTGGGTTGAAAGTATCCAAATTAACAAAGGGGCTGGTAGTGTCGTTAATGGTTTCGAAAGTATTTCGGGGCAAATTAATACCGAGTTAATCAAACCTATGAAGGACATTCCGTTCTTTTTGAATGCTTATGGTTCAACCGATTCTCGATTGGAGTTAAACACTCATTTCAATAAAAAAGTTTCAGATTATTGGGCAACAAGTTTATTTATTCATGGCAATGCAAGAGTTGCCAAAAACGATATGAATGATGACGGATTTCTCGATAATCCGTTGGGAAAACAAATCAACCTGGCTAATCGTTGGCAATATTCCAATCCGGAAAAAGGTTGGGTTTCGTTTTTGAATCTTCGGTATATGAATGATAAAAAACAAACGGGAGAACTCGATTTTGATCCGGATAGAGACCGCTTGACAACCAATTATTGGGGTTCAGAAATCAATTCGGAAAGACTTGATTTTACGTCAAAAGTAGGTTATGTTTTTAAAGACATGCCTTATCAAAGCATTGGCTTTCAAAATGCTTTTAGCAATCACAATCAGCAATCGTATTTTGGTTTGAAACAATATGATATCAAACAACAAAGCTATTATTCGAACCTGATTTTTAATTCGATTATAAGTAATACAAAGAACAAATTTGCTACAGGTTTGAACTTTACTTATGATAAATATTCTGAGTTTGTAAATCTTTCTGATGTAAGCCGTATTGATAATTCGGTTGGTACTTTCTTTGAATATACTTACGATAATGACGACAATTTTAGTTTCATTCTTGGTGGTCGATTTGATTATCACAATAGGTTAGGCGTATTTTTCACACCAAGATTGCATGTGAAATATAATCCTTGGGAAAAATCAGTTTTTCGTTTTTCTGCTGGAAGAGGAAAACGCGCCGCCAATATTTATGCCGAAAATCAAAATCTTTTTGCCAGTTCTAGAGTATTTTCTGTTGTAGATTCCAACGGAAAAATTTATGGTTTGGACCCGGAAATTGCATGGAATTATGGGGTTAGTTTTACTCAAAGTTTTAGGCTTTTTGGCATGAATGCCGATACAACTTTTGATTTTTACCGAACTGATTTCCAGAATCAAGCGGTTGTGGATGTTATGAATTCCCCACAACAGGTTTTGTTTTATAATTTGGATGGGAAATCATATGCTAATAGCTTACAGCTCGACTTTAATTTAGAAATTATCAAGCATTTAAATTTGAGAACGGCTTATAAATATTATGACATTTCGACTGATTATCTTTCGGGAAGTTATCAAAGACCATTACAAGCAAAACACAGATTTTTTGCAAACATAGAATATGAAACGCATATCAAAGAAAAAGGGAAACAATGGAAATTTGATTATACCTTCAATTGGCTTGGAAAACAGCAATTGCCGTTTACATCCAGTAATCCATCTCAAGACCGTTTGCCTGAGTTTTCACCTTCATTTGCAGTAATGAATGCACAAATTACCCGAACTTTTTCAAGTACTTTTGAAATGTATATTGGTGGAGAAAACATTGGGAATTATCGCCAGGACAAGGCCATTTTGGGTTCAGATAATCCTTTTGGTCCATATTTTGATACGTCGATTGTTTATGCACCGGTTTTTGGTCAGATGTATTACGCAGGATTACGATTTAAAATAAAATAACTTAAATAAAAATAATTATGAAGAATATAGTTTTAGGAATGATGTTACTGTTTGTAACACTTTCAGCACAAGCACAAGAAACCCGAGGCGGAGCCGAACTGAGCGGAGCTAAAATAAGCAAAAATGCCAAATACGAGTTTGAAGTCAATGGCAATTGTGGGCAATGTCAAAAGCGAATTCAGAAAGCAGCATTTTCTGTTGATGGGGTAAAAAGTGCCGAATGGAATATTGAGAATCATATGCTGAATTTAATTATCAATGAAGAAAAATGTTCTGTTCTTGATGTAAAAAAGGTTGTTGCCAAAGTTGGTCACGATACGGAAGAAATTAAAGCAACAGATGAAGTTTATGCAAATCTTCATAGTTGTTGTAAATACGACAGAAAATAATTTTAAAAACTTCTTAATTTTTTTAAGGAGTTTTTTTATGCTTATTTTTACAAGAAAAAGGAAGTGAAAAAGATAGGAATCGTTTTGTTGTTGTTGATTTATAACAATTGTTATTCTCAAAAGACAGTTCAAGGTCAAAGAGTTTGGTTTGCTTACACCGTACAATATAAGGTTTCTGAAAATTGGGGTTGTCATATTGAAGCTCAATTCAGACTGGACAATCAACTACAACAAAATCTTCAAAATTTATTTAGAGTTGGAGGCATTTATTATTTGTCAAACTCAAAAAGCATAAGCGGCGGATATGCTCTAGTCAATACTTTTAATGCTTCGCAAGATGAATTTTACAAAGAAAACAGATCTTGGGAACAATACCAACTCAATGCAAAATGGAATGATAATAAGAACACTATCATTCACAGATTTCGGCTAGAACAACGATGGGTTGAGCAATTAGCGACTGAAAGTGATGCCACTGATTATCAAGACAGATTTCGTTATTTGAATAGAAATTTTTTTCACATCACAAATTTAAGAGCAAGTAGCGAAGAAATTTATGCTATTGTTCAGAATGAAGTTTTCATGACAGTAGGCAATAATAAAGTAAATTCAAAATTTATCGACCAAAATAGGTTTCTAGTTGGGTTTGGATTAAATTATAATAACAACATCCGTTTAGAGTTGGCTTATATGAATCAGTTTATTACATCCAGTTCCGGTAATTATGTTATGAATCATACAGTTTCAGTATCGTTATTTCAAAATTTAGATTTAAAAAAGCATTAGTTATCGATTTGTGAAATATAACAGATATCCCAAAAAAAAGAAGTATTTTCACGCTCGATTTTATTCACCTAAATTTTTATTGTATGAGTGGTTTTGACTGGACACAATTATTAAATCCCGAGTTTTACATAAACTTTTCCTTTGGTGAAACTAAAATGGGTTTGTGGATTGTATTGTTTATTGTTTTTGCAGAAACAGGTTTGTTTGCCGGATTTTTTCTACCTGGTGATAGTTTACTTTTCTTATCCGGAATTTACAGTCGAGACTTAATTGAGAATTTCACATTCATTGAAAATGACGTAGTTAATGTTGTTGTTCTTTCGACCTTAATTGCTTTAGCGGGAATTTTTGGAAATATGATTGGGTATTGGTTTGGATCTAAAAGTGGTTATTATTTATATAAAAAGGAAGATAGTTTTTGGTTTAAGAAAAAATACCTAATTCAATCCAAAGATTTCTTCGAAAGGTATGGAGGAAAGGCTATAATCTTTGCGCGTTTTTTACCAATTGTAAGGACATTTGCGCCAATTGTAGCCGGAATAGTGACGATGGATAAAAAGAAGTTTATGTTTTACAATATTGTAAGTTCCTTTCTTTGGTCGTTCGTCCTTATTTTCTCTGGGCATTATCTGTATGGAGTATTTTTAGATAAATTTGATATTGATTTAAAACATCACATAGAGAAAATCGTCATCGGAATAATATTAGTTTCAACTTTCCCAGTTTTCCTCAAGATGATAAAGAAAACACCAAAACAAGAAGAATAAAAAAACGCCTCAAAAATTGAGGCGTTTTTAGAATATATACTTTGTACTACGTATCTCGTCTTTGTACTACATCATTCCTGGCATTCCACCGCCCATTGGCATTCCACTAGCGTTTTCTTCTTTGATTTCAACCAAAGCACATTCGGTAGTTAAAATCATTCCAGCAACTGAAGCTGCGTTTTCAAGAGCTACACGAGTTACTTTTTTAGGGTCTATAATTCCTGCTTTTAGCATATCAACATATTCGTCTGTTTTGGCATTGTAACCAAAATTGGCTTTTCCTTCCGAAACTTTTGCAACTACAACAGATCCTTCCAGTCCTGCATTTTCAACGATTGTTCTCAACGGGGATTCAACTGCACGAGATACGATTTGAATTCCTGTAGCTTCGTCTGCATTGTCTGCTTTTATTTTGTCTAATACTGATTTAGCTCTCAACAAAGCTACACCACCACCGGCAACAATTCCTTCTTCAACAGCGGCACGAGTAGCATGAAGCGCATCATCAACACGGTCTTTTTTCTCTTTCATTTCTACTTCAGAAGCAGCACCAACATAAAGTACGGCAACTCCGCCAGCCAATTTAGCCAAACGTTCTTGTAGTTTTTCTTTATCATAATCAGAAGTCGATGACTCCATTTGACCTTTGATTTGGTTTACACGATTTTTAATCATGTCAGCTGTTCCTGCGCCATTTACTAAAGTTGTATTGTCTTTGTCAATCGTTACTTTTTCAGCAGTACCCAACATTTCTAAAGTAGTGTTTTCTAAAGTGTAACCGCTTTCTTCCGCAATGACAGTTCCACCAGTTAGGATGGCAATATCTTCCAACATCGCTTTTCTTCTGTCGCCAAATCCCGGAGCTTTCACAGCAGCAATTTTCAGAGCGCCGCGTAATTTGTTTACTACCAATGTCGACAATGCTTCACCATCAACATCTTCAGCAATAATTAGTAATGGTTTACCCGATTGTGCTACTGGTTCTAATATCGGTAATAATTCTTTTAAAGAAGACACTTTTTTGTCATATAGAAGAATGTAGGGTCTTTCCAATTCCACTTCCATTTTCTCTGGATTGGTCACAAAATACGGAGATAAATAGCCTCTGTCAAACTGCATTCCTTCTACAACATCTACATAAGTGTCAGTTCCTTTGGCTTCTTCCACAGTGATAACGCCTTCTTTACCTACTTTTCCAAATGCAGTCGCAATCAAATCGCCAATAACTTCATCATTATTTGCTGAAATAGAAGCAATTTGCTTTATTTTTTCAGAATCACTTCCAACCACTTGAGCTTGTTTTGCAAGGTCAGCCACAATAGCTTCAACTGCTTTATCAATTCCTCTTTTTAAATCCATCGGATTAGCACCCGCCGCAACGTTTTTAAGACCTTCTTTAACGATAGCTTGAGCCAAAACAGTTGCAGTGGTAGTTCCGTCACCAGCTAAATCGTTAGTTTTTGATGCTACTTCTTTTACCATTTGCGCACCCATATTCTCTAATGGATCTTTCAATTCTATTTCTTTCGCAACGGTAACACCATCTTTAGTAACGGTCGGTCCACCAAATGATTTTCCAATGATGACATTACGACCTTTTGGTCCGAGAGTTACTTTTACTGCATTTGCCAATGCATCAACACCGCGTTTTAAACCGTCACGTGCTTCAATATCAAATTTTATATCTTTTGCCATTTTTGTCATTGCGAGGAACGAAGCAATCTCATCCTCTTATTAAGTTTATATTTTTTATTTATTATTTTCTCCTCCCCTAGAGGAGGTCGGGAGGGGATTATATTATTGCCAATATGTCG
>CALQCV020000025.1 GCA_943329165.2 Candidatus Nitrotoga sp. CP45
ATTTTTCAACACTAAAGGATAAAGACAATACGTTTATTGCCGGTTCTAGTATGGGTGCTTTGATTTCGTTATATGCCATTTGTGAGTATCCCGATGTTTTTGGAGCGGCGGCTTGTCTTTCGACACATTGGACGGGGATTTTTCAACTAGAAGACAATCCGGTTCCAGCTGCTTTTTTTGATTATATGAGAACCTATTTACCTGACCCAAGAACACATCGGATTTATTTTGATTATGGCGACCAGACTTTGGACCAACTCTACTTTTCGTTGCAATTAACCGCAAATGATATTATGAGAGAAAAAGGATTTAACAATGCTAATTGGACAACCTTATTATTTCCTGGAAAAGATCATTCAGAAAAATCCTGGGCAGAGCGGTTGCATATTCCGCTGGAGTTTTTGTTGAAGGAATAGCCCTAGCCCGGATTGAAGTATCATCCTTTTTTGTTTTATTGAGAAGCCCTTCGACTGCCTGTCTGCCGACAGGTAGACGCTCAGGGTGACAAACAAAAAAGATAGAACGGAAAGCCGGATTAGCTTCAAAACAAAAACCCTCTCATTGCTGAAAGGGTTTCTTTTTATTGTATACAGAACTTATATTTTATTACGTTTTCTATCGTTTTCTGTTAAATAGATTTTACGCAAACGAATAGATTTTGGTGTAACCTCAACATATTCATCTTTTTGAATGTACTCCAACGCTTCTTCTAATGAGAAAATAATTGGTGGAATAATTCTAGCTTTTTCGTCATTACCTGAAGAACGAACGTTAGATTGTTTCTTAGCTTTAGTAACATTGATACTCATATCATCACTACGAGAGTTTTCTCCAATAACCTGTCCTTCATAGATTTCGTCGTTAGGATTAACAAAGAATTTACCACGGTCTTGTAATTTATCGATAGAATATGGAATTGCTTTTCCGTTCTCCATAGAGATTAACGATCCGTTGTTACGTCCCGGAATTTCACCTTTGAATGGTTCGTATCCGATGTAGCGGTGTGACATTATCGCTTCTCCTGCGGTAGCAGTAAGTAATAGATTTCTCAATCCGATGATTCCACGTGATGGAATGTTGAATTTAACGATCATACGTTCCCCTTTAGCTTCCATGCTCAACATTTCTCCTTTACGGATAGAAACAAATTCTACTGCTCTTCCTGATAAATGATCTGGCAAGTCTATGGTCAACTCTTCGATTGGCTCACATTTTTTACCATCAATTTCTTTGATGATAACCTGTGGTTGTCCAATTTGCAATTCGTATCCTTCTCTTCTCATTGTTTCAATTAGAACTGACAAGTGAAGAACGCCACGACCAAAAACCATGAATTTATCTGCTGAATCGGTTTCACCCATCTTCATTGCTAGGTTTTTTTCCAACTCTTTTGTCAAACGATCTCTGATGTGTCGTGATGTCACAAATTTTCCTTCTTTACCAAAGAATGGAGAATCGTTAATAGTAAACAACATGCTCATTGTTGGTTCGTCGATAGCTATGGTTTGCAAAGCTTCAGGATTTTCGAAGTCGGCAACAGTATCACCAATTTCAAACCCTTCGATTCCAACAATAGCACAAATATCGCCGGCAATTACGCTTTCTACTTTTTTACGGCCAAGACCTTCAAAAGTGTGCAATTCTTTAATTCTTGATTTTATGATTTTACCATCTCTTTTTACCAAAGATATTGGCATTCCTTCTTTTAATTCGCCTCTTTCCAAACGACCAATCGCGATACGACCTGTGAATGAAGAGAAGTCTAAAGATGTAATCAACATTTGGGGCGTTCCTGTAGAAACTTTTGGAGCTGGAACATGAGCCACAACCATGTCTAATAAAGGCTCAATGTTTGTTGTCATATTTCTGAAGTCATCAGACATCCAGTTGTTCTTAGCTGAACCATAAACAGTTGGGAAATCCAATTGCCATTCTTCTGCACCTAATTCAAACATCAAGTCGAAAACTTTTTCGTGCACTTCTTCCGGAGTACAGTTTTCTTTATCTACTTTATTGATAACCACACAAGGCTTCAATCCTAAGTCGATTGCTTTTTGCAATACGAAACGCGTTTGTGGCATTGGACCTTCAAAAGCATCTACTAGTAGACAAACTCCGTCAGCCATGTTCAATACACGTTCCACTTCACCACCAAAATCGGCGTGACCAGGAGTATCAATAATATTGATTTTGGTTCCTTTGTATACAACTGAAACGTTTTTTGAAGTAATTGTAATTCCTCTTTCACGCTCCAAATCATTATTGTCAAGAATTAAATCACCTGTGTTTTCGTTTTCACGAAATAATTGACAGTGATACATAATTTTATCAACCAACGTAGTCTTTCCGTGGTCAACGTGAGCAATAATAGCAATGTTTCTGATAGATTCCATCTGTGTTTTTTAGAAGGTGCAAAGGTACACTTTATTTTTAGATAAAAAACCAATAAACAATTAGTTTACTTTTTAATAAAAGTGGAAGTTCGGTTTATAAAATCCTTAACAAGTTTTTAGTTATATTTTAAAACTAATTTGAAATTATATATATTTGAGGCAATGAAAAATAATTCAAATAAAATAACATTATTATATGTCCTTATTTTATTGTTTATGGCGGTAATTGGCCATAAATTATTTGTCATTTATTTTCCTGAATCGGCTAACGAATCACTACTAAACTATAGTTATGCCAAAGATTTACTCTACATAGTTTTTTCTGGGTTGATTCTAAAACTCATTTTATATCAAAATGAAATAAGAAACAAATCGGTTTTAGAAAAACTACAGCTTACTAATATAAAAATTAAAGAATCAAACGAGCGATATGACATTGTAGCCAAAGCAACCAGTGATACTATTTGGGACTGGAGAATAGAAGACGACAGTTTTATTTGGAATAAAGGAATTCAAGGTGTTTTTGGATACCAAAAAGAAGATGTAGGTTCCACATCAAAATGGTGGTTTGATAGAATTCACCCTGAAGACAGTTTAAAAATGTCGGTCAAACTGTACTCTTTTCTAGAACAAAAAACGGAGAAGTGGCAGGATGAATACCGTTTTCAATGTGCAGATGGGAGTTATAAGTATGTTTTTGATAGAGGATTCTTGGTTAAAGATGCCAGTGGAAAGCCTATCAGAATGATTGGAGCTATTCAGGATGTGACTAAACAAAAAGAAGAAGAACAACGACTTCGACTACTCGAAACGGTAATTACACAAACCAAGGATGCCGTTATGATTACGGATATTGATACTTCCACAAGTACCATTCCAAATATTATATTTGTCAATTCGGCTTTTACTGATATGACCGGTTATCCTGCGGAAGAAGTAATAGGTAAATCACCTGAAATGTTCTTTGGAAAAAAATCAGATATTTTAGAATTTGACAAACTCAAAACTGCCATTCAGGAATATAAAGAATGTTTTATTGAAACAATTAGCTACAAAAAGAGTGACGAAGAATTTTGGGTTAACTTCTCGATGATTCCTGTAACGGATAAAGAAGGAGAACATTCACATTGGATTTCAATTCAAAGAGATGTTACAGAAGAGAAAGAAAAGGAAAAAGAAAGAGAACAGCTTATTAGGGAGTTAACTCAAAACAATAAGGATTTAAAGCAGTTTTCTTATATTACTTCACATAATTTAAGGGCCCCTTTATCTAATTTAACCGGATTGCTTAATCTTATTGAAGAGATTCCAATTGAAGATTCAGAATTAAAAGAAATAATCAACGGGTTTTCAAAATCAACTCACTTGTTAAATGAGACGATAAATGATTTAGTTAAGATAATTATTATTAAAGATAACCCTTCAATTCAAAAAGAAAAATTATTGATCAAGGATGTGTTCAAAAATGTTTTTAATCAATTAAGTTTCTTGATTAGTACCAACAAACCTATTCTGAAAATTGATTTAGAAGTCGAAACTATTTTTGACATTAATAAGTCGTATTTAGAAAGTATTTTTCTAAATTTACTGACGAATGCTATAAAGTATCGAGAACCAAGTAGACAATTAAGAATTACAATTGCTACAAAAGTTGAAGACAACAACCTATTTATGATATTCAAAGACAACGGAATAGGTATCGATTTAGAAAAAAATAATGATAAAATTTTTGGGCTGTATCAACGATTCCACAATTATCCGGAAAGTAAAGGATTAGGGTTGTATTTAGTTAAATCACAAGTAGAAAGTATGGGTGGAACTATTTCAGTTGACAGTAATGTTGGAAAAGGAACTACTTTTACAATTGTTTTTAAATATAATTAAGTAATTTATGTTAGATAAAATACTCTGTGTAGACGATGACCCAATTACGCTCATGCTTTGTAGAAAAGTTGTTGAAAGAGTTGAATTTGCAAAAGAAATAATTACAGCCAAACATGGTCTAGAGGCAATTGAATATTTTGACAATCTATTTGAAGAAAGTAAAGTAAATGATTCAATCGTATATCCAAAGTTGGTGCTTTTAGATTTAAATATGCCTGTATTAGATGGATGGGAATTTCTGGAAACATATATGCGTAAGGAGTATGATAATTTGTTCAGTTCAACTAAATTTATTGTTCTTTCTTCTTCAGTTGATCCCTATGATATTAACAGATCTAAAGCCTATCCTGTTATAGGATTTTTATCAAAACCAATAACCAAAGAAATGTTAGAAAATTTAAAACATCAATTTTCATAAATAAAAAAGTCCCGAATAAATCAGGACTTTTCAGTATCATGTAAAGTGTTTTCAATTATAGTTTTGAAACATGCTTGGTTAACTTAGATTTCAAGTTAGCTGCTTTATTATCATGAATGATATTTTTCTTTGCTAACTTGTCTATCATAGAAACAACAGCAGATAATTTTGCAGAAGCATCTGACTTATCTGTAGCTAACCTTAATGCTTTTATTGCATTACGAGTAGTTTTGTGTTGGTATCTATTTAATACTCTTTTCTTTTCGTTACTTCTAATTCTCTTTAAAGCTGACTTGTGATTTGCCATTTTCTCTTAATTTAATTGTAATTAATAATAAATACTAGTTAAAAAAGAAAAACCTCCCACAATTAAAAAATAATCACTTTGGTTTTAACTAATAAAACAAAATTTCGAGACACTGATTTTTTGTTTTATAAAACTAATTTACAACTAATTTGTAGCCCGTAGGGGAATCGAACCCCTCTTACCAGGATGAAAACCTGGCGTCCTAACCGATAGACGAACGGGCCATCTTCCTGAATGCGGATGCAAAAATACAACTATTTTTTATTTTCGCAATAGTGTAGATGAAAAAAAACTAATTTTTTTAATATGCTTTTGCAAACAGCACTCTGCCAGTAGATTTAGCTCCGGAAAAAATACAATTCCCCTCTTCTTCTACTCTATTTAATGGAATACAACGGATCGTTGCTTTGGTCAAATCCTTTATTTTTTCTTCAGTTTCCGGAGTTCCATCCCAATGTGCAGCAATAAATCCGGTTTTATTTTCCAATACATCTTTAAATTCTTCAAAAGTGTTAACTTCTGTCACGTGTTTATTTCTATATTCTAAAGCACGATTAAATAAATCACTTTGGATTTGTTTTAATAAATTAGAAATATAGGTTGCAATTCCTTCTTTTGGTTTCACTTCTTTAGATAAAGTATCTCTTCTCGCAATTTCGAAAGTTCCATTTTCTAAATCTTTTGGTCCAACAGCAATTCGAACCGGAACACCTTTTAATTCCCATTCTGCAAATTTAAACCCAGGTTTCTGAGTAGTTCTGTTATCAAACTTCACTGAAATGTTTAGCTTTTTAAATTGAGTAACTAATTCATTGGCTACATTTGAAATAGTATCAAACTCTTCATCTGATTTAAAAATCGGAACAATTACCACTTGAATTGGGGCCAAATTTGGTGGCAACACCAGGCCATTATCATCAGAATGAGTCATTACTAGTGCGCCCATCAAACGAGTAGAAACACCCCATGATGTTCCCCAAACATACTCTTGTTTCCCCTCAGCGTTAGCAAATTTCACATCAAAAGCTTTGGCAAAATTTTGTCCCAGAAAATGTGAAGTTCCTGCCTGTAATGCCTTTCCATCTTGCATCAGAGCTTCAATACAATACGTTTCTTCAGCACCAGCAAAGCGTTCTGTTTCAGTTTTTAATCCTTTGATTACAGGAATAGCCATAAAGTTTTCGGCAAATTCTGCATAGACATGCATCATTTTTTCAGATTCTTCAATAGCTTCTATCTTGGTGGCATGAGCTGTGTGGCCCTCTTGCCATAAAAACTCTGCAGTTCTAAGAAATAATCTAGTTCGCATTTCCCAACGCACCACATTAGCCCATTGATTAATAAGCAATGGTAAATCTCTGTAAGACTGTATCCAATTTTTATACGTTGACCAAATAATTGCCTCACTAGTTGGACGAACAATAAGTTCTTCTTCCAATTTAGCATTTGGATCAACCATTAATTTTCCCGGTTTATCAGGATCATTTTTTAATCTGTAATGAGTAACAATAGCGCATTCTTTAGCAAATCCTTCTGCATTCTTCTCCTCAGCTTCAAACATACTTTTGGGGACAAAAAGAGGGAAATAGGCGTTACTATGTCCAGTTTCTTTAAACATTCTGTCTAATTCTGCTTGCATTTTTTCCCAAATAGCATAACCATATGGTTTAATAACCATACAACCCCGAACACCAGAGTTTTCCGCCAAATCTGCCTTGACTACTAGCTCGTTATACCACTTCGAATAATCTTCTGCTCTTTTTGTTAGGTCCTTGCTCATATTGAATATTTTGGCATAAAAATTGTTTAACTAATTTTAACTAAATAGTTCGGCAAAACTAACTATTTTTGTATTGTCCAACAATAAAAATGCTACAGATATGAAAACTTATTATTTTTCCAGTAAAAGATTATCCATTTATGCCCTACTTGGATTAATCGCAGTTGTAGTTTCCTCATGTGGATCTTATCAAAATAGTTCTTATTATGATAGTGATGGTGTTTACAGAAACTCCCAGAATAAAAGAGAAGTAGCAAACAAAAACAATTCACAAAGCAATAAATACCAAGAATACTTTAGCGACTTAAATAAAGACTCCCAAGAATTTACCAATGTTGACAATTACAGCACTGTTAATAATGACACTATTAACAAGACAGAAAACTACAATTCCAATAATGCCAGTTGGGGAAATAATCCACAAAGCGTTACCGTAAATGTTTATGACAGCAATTGGGGTTATGGCTATTGGAATAATTACTGGTACGGAAATTATTGGGGAATGAATAGTTGGTATGGTCCTAATTGGGGTTGGGGTTGGAATAACTGGTATGGCCCAAGTTGGGGTATGGGTTGGAATATGGGTTGGGGTAATTGGTATGGAGGAAACTATTGGGGAGGAAATTATAATAATTGGTGTGGAAATTATCATAACAACTATAATTATAACGGTGGCCGAAGAGGTTCTGCTTATTCGTATTCTTCAAATGGAAACAGAAATGGTGTTAGAAATGGTACCAGAAGCTCAAATTTCACAAACAGAAACAACGCTTATCCAACATCTGAAAATAGAAATACCAATTATACTAACACGCGAGTTTCTTCATCCGAACAAACTGTTAGAAACAATAGTTCAAATCCAACAAGAACTAACACATATACACAACCAACAAGAAGTAATAGCAGTGAATCAACTCCAGTTCGTTCCTACAATCCAAGTTCCAATACCAGATCCCCTTCACCTTCTTCGTATGGCGGCGGAAGTTATGGCGGCGGAAATAGTGGTGGTGGAAGATCATCTTCAGGCGGTGGAAGAAGATAAGAAAAATTAAAAAAGAAAAATATCTATGTTATTGAACAAATTACATAGATATTTTTTTGACTAAAAATAAATTATTATGAAAAAATACATTACTATCATCATCGTCGGGATGACTTTTTCAATAGTAAAAGCCCAAGAAACAACATCAGAAGATGCTCTTCGTTATGCAGTTGAAAACTTAACTGGCTCTGCTAGATATAAAGGAATGGGTGGTGCTTTTGGAGCAGTAGGCGGCGACTTATCTGCTTTAAACCAGAATCCGGCTGGTTCGTTATTCTTTAACAACAATTATGCAACAGTAACAGCAAGCATTAATAACAGTAAAAACAGCTCATTATATAATGGTACAAGAACAAAAGATAATGATATTTCGTTAGACTTAAATCAGGCAGGCGTAGTTTTTATATTTAATGATGCTAGCGGTAAAACCGACTGGAAAAAAATTGCGGTAGCTTTTAATTATGAAAATACAAACAACTTTAACAATAGTATTTTTTCTGCCGGAACAAATAACTATAATTCTATTGGAAATTATTTTGTAAATCAAGCAAACGCCAATGGTGGAATTCCACTGGAATTACTAACAACACAACCCGGCGAGACTTTTTATGAGTTATATGATTATTTAGGAACATTACCTGATTCAAACTATCCTAATGTAAGTGGTTTTCAAGCACAACAGGCATTTTTAGGATATTCAGCCTATTTATTTGATTCTACTTCACCAAACAGTTACAGCAGTAATGTGCCATCGGCTAATTATTCTCAGCAAAATTATTACACTTCAACAGGATATAACGGCAAGATTATCGGAAACTTTGCTACACAATACAAAGACATCTTATTTTTAGGAGTGAATATTAATGCTCATTTTACAGATTATATGAGAACAACATCTTTACGTGAGCAAAATGACGGCCAGGCTGCCAACGGAGTGTCTTATATCCGTTTTGACAACCAGCTTCATACTTATGGTTCAGGTTTTTCTTTTAATCTTGGTGCTATAGTTAAAATAGTTCCGCACTTCCGAGTAGGTTTAGCTTACGAATCTCCAACTTGGTACCGATTAACAGATGAGTTAGCACAATATGTTGAATCTGACTACAGCACTAACTCAGTTTCAAGCACCTATGTTGCAGATCCTGACATCATCAATGTTTATGCACCCTACAAAATACAAACTCCTTCAAAATGGACAGGAAGCATGGCTTATATTTTTGGCAAAAAAGGAATAGTGAGTTTAGATGTATCAACCAAAGATTATAGCACTACCCGATTCAAACCTAAAAATGAATATCCGTATGCTGGCTTAAATCAATACTTGAATAACAATTTAAATAATGCTGTTGAAGTCAGAGTTGGTGGCGAATACAAAATCAAACAAGTTTCTTTGCGTGGCGGTTATCATTTTGACCAAAGTCCATATAAAGTTGATCAGACTTTTGGAGATTTGACTGGCTATTCAGCTGGTGTAGGTTATAGTTTTGGTGAAAACAAAATCGACTTAGCATATTCTTATGAACACAGAAATATGAATCAGGCATTAATTTCTTCTGGTATGCCTGACCCAGCAAGAACAGGTAGATACAATAACAACATTGTTATTAGTTACTCTATTAACTTTTAATTTATCTAAAATAAAATCAATAAACCACTTCTTTCGAGGTGGTTTTTTATTTTAACAATTTAATTCGAAATAAAAAGCGTAATTTTGCACGCCTTCTAAATAATCGGAATTAAGTATATGAGAACTAAGTCATTAAAGAAAAACAAAATCAACGTTATCACACTTGGATGCTCCAAAAACACTTACGACAGTGAGGTTTTAATGGGACAATTAAAAGCCAGCGGAAAAGATGTGGTGCACGAACAAGAAGGTAATATTGTAGTAATCAATACGTGTGGCTTTATTAATAATGCCAAAGAAGAATCGATTAATACCATTCTGGAGTACGTTGATAAAAAAGAAAATGGCATCGTAGACAAGGTTTTTGTGACTGGATGTTTGTCTGAACGATATCGCCCCGACTTAGAAAAAGAGATTCCTAATGTGGATCAATATTTTGGCACAACCGAATTGCCACTTTTGTTAAAAGCGCTTGGCGCCGATTATAAACACGAATTATTAGGGGAACGTTTGACCACGACTCCAAAAAATTACGCCTATCTTAAAATTGCAGAAGGTTGTGACCGACCATGTAGCTTTTGCGCTATTCCTATTATGCGTGGAAAACATGTTTCGCAATCTATTGAGAAATTGGTTAAAGAAGCCGAAGGTTTGGCCAAAAATGGTGTAAAAGAATTAATTCTTATCGCTCAGGATTTGACTTATTACGGTTTGGATTTATACAAAAAAAGAAACCTTGCCGAGTTACTAGAAAACTTAGTGAAGGTAGAAGGAATCGAATGGATTCGTTTGCATTATGCTTTTCCAACAGGTTTTCCAATGGATGTTTTGGATTTGATGAAACGCGAACCAAAAATCTGTAATTATATTGATATCCCATTGCAGCATATTTCAGATAACATTTTGAAATCGATGCGTCGTGGAACCACAAAAGAAAAAACGACTAAATTATTAAAAGACTTCCGTGCTGCAGTTCCGGGAATGACAATTAGAACAACTCTTATTGTTGGTTATCCGGGAGAAACTCAGGAAGATTTTGAAACCATGCGTGACTGGGTTCAGCAAATGAAGTTTGAAAGATTAGGTTGTTTTACCTATTCTCATGAAGAAAATACGCATGCTTATCTGTTGGAAGACGACGTTCCAGAAGAAGTAAAACAAGCGCGTGCCGCGGAAATAATGGATTTACAATCACAAATTTCATGGGATTTAAATCAAGAAAAAGTGGGGCATACTTTTAAATGCATCATTGATAGAAAAGAAGGGCAATATTTCATCGGAAGAACTGAGTTTGACAGTCCAGATGTAGACAATGAAGTTCTAATTGACGCTTCAAAATTCTATGTAAAAACGGGTGATTTTGTCAATGTAAAAATTATTGACGCTACCGAGTTTGACCTTTACGCTGAACCTATTCTATAGCTAAAACTGATTTCTGCAAAAAATATTTTTACTTAAAGTCTGTATTTGACTTCTCTTTGCAGATGGTTTTTTAGGTAGAATATAAAAGTTATTACTAAATTAAATTACCAATAATCCATATTCTCGCAAGGTTTTAATTGGTTTAGAATACCAAAACAATTCAAAATCTTCAAAATGGTTTTCAAAACTAATCTTGAGTTGTAAAAAAGTAGTTGTTTTCTCATTTGATACCGAGAGCAATTCAAGTGCATTTACCAACCATTCCGCTTTGTCTTTTTCTAATGAAATTTCAACCGTTTCTCTTTTGTCATGAAAAGTTAATTTCATCATTTCCCAAGAGTTTCCTTTTTTAGATTTGGTATAAGTTCTCGTTATTGGAGGTCCTCCTATCCAAATGATTTTTGCCGATGGTTTTGTTTCTAAACTGTCTTCTCGTTCCAGACAAGAAACAATATAATCAGAAGGAATGGTTGTGGTTGGAATTTTAAAATCAAACCAATCCTGAAGTTTATACTCAAAGCAAATTCCGTGCATAAAATTAAACAGTGATTTCTTTAATCCAAAGCTAAATTTATCATGATTGATCCCGGTTTTGTCTTTAAACTGTATATCGTTGTTGGCAAAAGTTATCGGATTTATTTCTGGAATTACACCAAATTCTTCTGGAAACAATCCAACCGGACTGTGTGCTGTCATGGCAAACTGATGCCAGAAACCCGATTGCAGTATTCCCAACTCAAACATCTGGCGCACCATTTCCAGACTGTCAACCGTTTCCTGAACGGTTTGTGTTGGATAACCATACATCAGATACGCATGAACCATGATTCCAGATTCAGTGAAATTGCGCGTCACTTGTGCTACTTGTTCTACCGTTACTCCTTTTTGAATGAGTTCCAATAATCTATCGGAAGCCACTTCTAATCCACCCGAAACAGCAATGCAACCCGAAGCTTTGAGTAGCAAACACAAATCGCCCGTAAAACTTTTCTCAAAACGAATATTAGTCCACCAAGAAACAGTTAATTTTCGGCGAAGTATTTCCAACGCAACTTCACGCATCAATGCCGGCGGTGCTGCTTCATCCACAAAATGAAATCCGGTTTCTCCCGTTTGCGCAATAATTTCTTCCATTCGGTCAACCAAAGTTTTGGCAGCTATCGGCTCGTAGAGTTTTATATAATCCAAAGAAATATCACAAAACGTACATTTTCCCCAATAGCAGCCATGAGCCATCGTCAGTTTATTCCAACGCCCATCGCTCCACAAACTGTGCATCGGATTAGCGATTTCGATAACCGAAATATAATCTTCTAAAAGTAAATCAGAATAATCTGGAGTGCCAACTTCGCTTTGTTTATAATCGGGTTGGGTGGAATTATTTTTATAAACCACTTCATTTTTTTCAAGAAGAAATGTTCGTTTATATTTTTTATCAATTACCAATTGTTCATTATCAATTATCAATTGAACTGGCAGTTCCCCATCATCTAATGTGATAAAATCAAAGAATTCAAAAACGCGTTTGTCTTTTAAATCACGGAGTTCTGTATTTGGAAAACCTCCACCCATGGCTGTTTTTATTTCAGGAAACTGTTTTTTGATGAATTGAGCACAACGAAAAGCACTATATAAGTTTCCCGGAAATGGAACCGAAATCAATACCAACTTGGGTTGGACTTGTTTCATTCTTTCTTCCAAAATTTGCAATGAAATTGTATCTATGTACGTTAGTTCGTTTTGCAGATGACTGTGTAGTTCGTCAAATGAATTGGCACTTCTGCCCAATCGTTCAGCATAACGGCTAAAACCAAAGTTCTCATCAACCGCTTCTTTTATAAAATCAGATAAATCTTCTAGATATAATGTAGCCAAATGTTTAGCTTTATCCTGAATTCCCATAGAACCAAACGCATATTCCAGGTCATCTAATTGCTCAAAACGCGACCCTTCTGGAAGAAAGTTTCCGGCACAGATTTGTCGCGCCAGCGTTTGATTTTTCCCTTTAAGAAATGCAATAACGGCATCTATAGTGTTGATGTAGTCTTGGCGTAAGGAATAAATTCGTTGTAAGTTTGGAAGATGGGAGATGGAAGATGGATGTGCGAATAATGTAGTAAGGCCTTCTTTTGAAAACAATTCTAAAATCACTTCTATACCCAAATCAATCTGAAAAGCGGAAATGTTTTTGGTATTTAGAAAACCTTTTATATAAGCCGTTGCCGGATAAGGCGTGTTGAGCTGTGTAAACGGTGGCGTGATTAAGAGAATGTCTTTCATTTATGTTAGATAGCAAACAAAAATACGTTATTTCTCTTCCTTTTTTCTGGCAGCAATAAAATCATTTAATCTTTTACCATACATTGATTTCGAAACTTTTGGTGTCATCGATTTTTGGATGGTATCCATAAACTTTAAATTGATGTCGTAAATCTCGGCCAAAGCCACATAAGGAGCTACTTCATGATCGGCGTGATTTACAGCA